>NZ_JAKUEU010000127.1:0-8682 GCF_022663075.1 Bacillus cereus group sp. BfR-BA-01441 | reverse complement strand
TTTTGATTCCGATGTTCAAATAACTCCAAATGATAAAATTTAACTAGACGCACAAATTGGGACAAGAAAGCGTAGCGTTTGATTAAAATTTAGGGTTTTAAGGATTTCAAGGTTAATTTCATATAAGTATTCATTCGCTGCTCTAATGAGTACTTGCCACCTAAAAGACACCAGTCTAATATTATCCCTCTAGCAACTGTAAAAAGATACGTTGTTATGTCTTCTACACTCATATCATTTGTTAATTCTTTTTCAAATCTTCCTTTATTAATAAGATCATTTAGAGTTTTGTAAATTAATGAAGGTTCATATGCAAATATTTTTTTGTTGAAATCGTTAAGGAGATTTATATGTAACTCTAATTTAGTAGTATATTTAGCTATGCATTGGAAGAAAGTCAAAACAGTTTTTTGTATTGTCGTATGTTGAGTTATACTTTTCAATTCTACATGTAGGTTTTCTTCAATTTGTTGAAATAACTTTTGATAAATATCTTCTTTGGAAGAAAAATGATGATAAAAAGTGCCAACAGATATATTTGCCTTTTTACAAATATCTTCAATAGTTATATTTTCAATTTCTTTTTTTTTCGTTAAATTTAAAAATACAAGAAATATATTGTTCTGTGTTTGTAGAGCTTGTTGCTTTCTTTTGGTTAAATTTTTGTTATGCAATCCTTATTCCCCCTTAACTATATATTAACTGATATCTGGAAAGTGAAAAAGTATTTTGAAAATTTTGGTTATTGTTGTATAATTTTCATTACATCGAATGATATTCGGTGAATGTAATTCGGTATAATGAAAATTATTTTTTTGAGGGGAGATTGTTATATATGAAAACACCTTATCAATCAATCTTTATGATTCCTACAAATAAGCTGTTAGGAAAACAGGCTTTAGGAGACCCATATGAACCATTTGAATGGTATAAAGAGATGCGAGAAAAAGAACCCATTTATTTTAATTCTCAGGCTGACATGTGGAATGTTTTTTTGTACGAAGATGTAAAAAGAGTCTTAGAGGATAAAGAGTTTTTTTCTAACATTATGCCGGAGAAGAAAAAATCTCCCTTTCCACAAAGTATACTTGGGATGGATCCGCCAAAACATACACAAATCCGGTCTATTGTAAATCGTTCGTTCACTCCTAAAGCATTAAAGGTATGGGAGCCGAGAATTCAGCAAATCACAAATGATATTCTTATTCAATTATCTAATCGTGATAATTTTGATATTGTCCAAGAGTTATTTTATCCTTTACCGGTGATAGTAATTGCTGAAATGTTAGGTGTTTCTGTTAATGATATGGACAGATTCAAAAAGTGGTCGGATATTATAGTAAGTTCACCCAACCATGATGATCCGGATTATTTGAAAGAATTTTTTCATATACGTTTACAAGCAGAAAATGAATTAGAGGAATTTTTTGAAGAAATCATACAACTCAATCGAGGAAAATCCAAAAAGGATTCAAATGACATTATTTCTTTATTAGTTCAAAGTGAAGCAGACAAAAACATTTCGGGCAAGGAAGTAGTATCATTTTGTAAATTACTATTGGTAGCAGGAAATGAAACAACAACTAACTTGCTTGGAAACTTATTATATTGTTTGATAGAAAATCCAGATGTTTACAAGCAAATACAACAGGATGTATCCCTTGTTCCAAAAGCAATTGAAGAAGTATTGCGGTATCGTTCACCAGCTCAAAGAATTGTACGCAAAGTAAAAAAAGAGATTCAAATAAGAGACAAAACTCTACAAGTAGATCAAATTATCTCAGGTTGGATTGGATCAGCTAATCGAGACTCTCTTCATTTTAAAGATGCCGATAGTTTTAACATACATCGTAGTCGAAATCCTCATCTTGCATTTGGTCATGGAATCCACTTTTGCTTAGGTGCTCCCCTAGCTAGATTAGAAGCTAAAATTGTATTGACGGAATTAATGAAAAAATATAAATCATTTTCGTTTATTGACCATAATCTTCCCGCTCCTATCTCAAGTGTTAGTTCTGTATATGGATTGAAATCTTTCCCTGTTAAAAGTGAAATAATCATATAAAGTAAATAGTTTGGCTCTGGTACAGGCTGTATTAGAGCTAACTCTATTTATAAACTAGCACTATCAACATCAGAATATCAAAAAATTATTGCAAAGATGGTTTTAAGTATAGTGAATTTAGTGATTTTGTTTTTTATGAATATACATAAAAACAATAGTTGTCATTATTTTCCGAAGATTTATCTCGATATATGTCTCCGATTCACTTTATCAGTTTGCTATATAAATATTACTTTTTGAATCTTGATTTTAGTATTTATTGTTATATGTTAATAAAAAGTTAAATATTTCTGCACAACTTCTGCACATATATAGGTAGTTTCTGTGTCATGATATATCAGTCAAGTGAAATATTTCACATACAGGGTAGGATACATATTCACTATAGTTCCTGCGTAACTTACGCATACCCGAAACGATTTACTCTCTTGTTATACTTTTACATCAAAGCCCACATCACACTACAAAGCATAACAAGAAGGGGACAGGAATAAGCAAATGATTAAACACCTAAAAAACTTAAAAATGAACAAAAACAGTCTAGGAGCTGTTGCATTAGTAGCTGGAATTATTGGCACTACTCTTATTCCTCAAAATGCATACGCGCACGGATTTGTTGAAAAACCTGGTAGCCGTTCCGCTTTATGTAGCCAAACTTACGGCGCGCTGAATGTAAACTGCGGAAGCATTATGTACGAACCACAAAGTTTAGAAGCTCCAAAGGGATTTCCGCAAGCGGGCCCAGTTGATGGACAAATTGCTTCTGCAGGCGGCAAATTTGGTGGTATTTTAGATCAACAAACAATAGATCGTTGGTTTAAAAATACAATTACTGGCGGGGAAAATACATTTACTTGGAAGTTTACAGCGCCACACTTAACAAGCAAGTGGCATTATTACATTACAAAAAAAGGATGGGATCCAAATAAAGCGTTAACAAGAGCAGACTTTGAGCCAATTGGTACTGTACAACATGATGGTTCTGCGGCCTCAAATAATGTAGCGCACAAAATCAATGTACCCACTGATCGTAGTGGATACCATGTGATTTTAGCTGTATGGGATGTAGCGGATACTGTGAATGCGTTCTATAATGTTATTGACGTGAATCTTATTAATAATGTGAAACCAGACACAGAGGCACCAAGTATTCCAAATGGTCTTCAAGCTCAAAAAGTAACAGCAAATAGTATTGAGCTAACATGGAACGCTTCTACAGATAATGTAGGGGTAAAAGGATATCAAGTATTCCGTAATGGAGAGATGATTGATACCGTACCAGGCACTCATTTTATTAATAAAAAATTACAACCAAGTATGGAATACACTTATACTGTAAAAGCAATTGACACAGCTGGAAATGTATCAAAAGAAAGTGAAGCGTTTACAGTGAAAACGACTGTTGAGGCTCCTGATACAGAAGCACCAACACAACCAAAAGGATTACATAGTATGGGAACAACAGCGTCAAGTGTAGATTTAATGTGGAGTCCATCTGACGATAATATTGGTGTAGACCATTACGATATTTATAGAGAAACAGAAGGATCAATGAAAAAGATTGCAACATCCACTACGACTTCTTATTTGGATAAAAACTTAGTTGCTAATACTATTTATAAATATGTAGTGAAAGCTGTTGATGTAGCTGGAAATGAATCTATACAGAGTGATACTTTCACAGTTACTACAAAAACTGAAAACGCTCCATATGAAGCATGGGATGCAAAGAAAGCATATAAAAAGGGAGATAAAGTTCTACACGAGGGAAAAGTGTATGAAGCAGTCCAGAATCATCAAGGGCATGGGGATCCAAACTGGATTTATGCTTTATCATTATGGAAAACAGTGTAAGCTTTACCTGAATATAAACTAAGAGATAATTGGCTTTGATGTAATAAGAAAAACTTGAGAAATCACTTTACTCTTTATAAAAAAGACGACGTATTCAGCGTCGTCCTTTTTTATCTATTGCATGTTTTAGGATGTTACGAGGTAAAATATAGCATAAATCATTTCCTATCTACATTGTTATACTATTGAACTGTTTTTTTATAAGCCCAAAAGTCAACGTTGAGAATTCAAGTGCTCATAAAGAATACTTAGCTAATTGTTCACCCCAAGGTGAAAATTCAGTCTCTATAAATCCTGCTTTTTTATATACAAATTTAGCTGTAAGGTTTTCAGGAGCATATCCAATCATAATTAAAGAAATATTTGTTTGATTATTTCGTCTTATCTCATCAATAACCAGATATATAGCTAGTTTACCTATACCTTTCCCTTGAAATCTTTCATCAATCATAAGTCTATAAATCCAATAATTATTATCATCAGGATCAATCCCAAACATAGTAAATCCTATCATTTTTTCATCAAGATAAATACCTTTTGCATAGAAATGATCTAAAAATTGAACTTCTGCGATAGAATAGAGGTTGGATGCAATAAATGTTTGCTGTTCTTCTTTAACAGACAGTCTAATTGCTTCTTCCCAATTACTTTTGTCAATAGGCTTTAAATAAATTTTCTTCAATTTGATACTCTCCTTCTAATATTGAAGAGGGACCACCTAGTTTATGGGCTAGTGAAACGTTATCCTCTTATTTTTTTGCCCAATCAAATAAAAATATTTTCTCATCGACATCGCCTCCTTAAAGTTAAAATCACGTCATTATATTCAATATAGTTATATTCTTTATCTATAAATTCTTTTCCTACTGAACAAATCCTATTTCTTTAGCTAATTAATTCAAGGTATATGCTAACAAATATCGGTAGAATTTATTTACTTACAATTCTATTTCACTTTCAATAAAGTGTGACGTTTTTTCGTTTTGAGGAAGAATATAATTCTTAATTTGATAGCATTGCCATCAACCTATTATTATAGGGATTTCTTTTCTATTTACTTATATTTTCATTGTTACTGAACTTTACTCCATTAGAAGTTTGTTTATATCCCAGGTTGCCTCGTGTGAAAATAAGAATAAGCAAAGCAATAAACCCTAGCCCTATCACTACAAATGTATCTGTATTCTTTAAAATAGCGTTGGTAGAATGAGTTTGTACCAAGCTAAACGTATTTACACTTGCATGAACTAGCATGACAATAAATAAGTTACCGTGATTACAGTTATAGATCCAAGTGAGAATGATTGAGATCGGCAAACACAATAAAATAAAAATTGGCAAGTGAATATATAGGAGAGAAAGGTCAGAACCCGGTCCACCCCTTTGTGCAGCCGTTAAGAAATGTGGAAGATGCCAAAAAGTCCACAAAACACTAAGTAGTAATGTAGCCTTTAACGGTCCAAATTTTGATTGTAATCTAGGCAGAGCGAAACCACGCCATCCAATTTCCTCCGGTAAAGGTCCACCGAGAAAGAAAATTGCTACAAAAGAGAAGAGATAGGTTATAAAAAATTCAAAATTAAGGTCACGCAAAGTAGGTATCTCTCCATTTAATATCACCATACCTAGAAACATTGCAGCGGGGATAACGATGAGAGTAAACAAGTACCACTTCAAACCGACCTTAGTAGATAGAATGCTTTTTCTAACTTTTTTCCATGATTCTTTGCCTTCAAGAGTTCGAAACATGATACACGCTGCTAACATAGGGCCTGCAAATGCATTGGCAAAAAAGAAAATATCAAATGCCTTTGTTTTAGGGAAAATACCCCATTGGGATAAGATAAATGGAATTAATACAACCCATGAGAATAAATATGCCATTACAAAAAATGAAGTTAACGGATAGGATTTCAAATATCCCCTCAGACCTGTTGATGAGTTTTTTGATTTTGTTAAATACTTCAACACAATCACCTCTTCATTTATAAAATAACGTATATGTGCTAATTCTACATATTTTCATAAAGAACCTTTTTGACGTAATAGAGTTGAGTTTTTTGTAAGAAAGGAGCGATACATTACCAAAGAAATGTAGAAATTTCTATAACAGTTTCCTTCATTTTCGTGTCTATCTGGAATGCATCTGGGGGAGCATCTCATGCCTATCAAATTAAGAACATAGACAAGATGAACTTCGTCTTTTAAAACTAAAATATTCTTAATGCAGAGAGAGGTACACTCAAACAAATGTTGTTATTAGTGCTTCACTAACATGATTCGTTGAGCCCTCAATATAGAGGCATACTAGGTTATGATGTTTTTCCGTAACAAATATCGTTAAAAGTTTTTAGGTTTAGAGAGAGTTATAGAGGGTATACATACATTATAAAGATTTGGTTAGAGATAAACTTTATAGTGAATTGGTCTATAAAACTTACATTCTTACTTTAAATAAAAAGGGGGAGTATATATGAGAAAAAGGTTAATAAATAAGAGGATTCTATTTATTTTGTGAACGAGGAGCGTGTGAAAAATGAAAAATATGAAACGTAAGCTAGGAACCTTTGCACTTACAATGACTAGTATTGGTTCGATTTTAGGGTCTGGCTGGCTATTTGGTGCATGGAAGGCCGCCAAAATATCAGGAGGGGCCGCTATCTTTTCTTGGGTCTTAGGAATGATTGTAATATTATTTATTGCCTTACCATATAGCGAGTTAGGAGCCATGATTCCAGAGGCTGGCGGAATGGTAAAATATACACAATACTCACATGGAGATTTCGTAGGATTTATTGCTGCATGGGCTAATTGGATAGCCATCGTCTCAGTTATCCCGGTTGAAGCGATAGCGTCAATACAATATATGAGTTCATGGCCTTGGGAGTGGGCAAGTTGGGCCAAGGATTTAGTAGACAATGGTATGTTGACTTCCAAAGGTCTTGCAGCTGCTTCTTTACTTATTTTAATCTATTTCTTTTTAAATTATTGGACTGTTAGTCTATTTGCGAAAGTAAACTCGCTAATTACTATATTTAAAATTGTAATTCCTGGTCTTACAATTGGTGCATTGCTATTTGTTGGATTTCATGAAGAGAACTTTACTAGTCATCAGGACTTTCATGTATCTAATTGGTCAAATGTATTAACTGCTATGGCAACATCTGGTGTTATTTTTGCATTTAATGGTTTTCAAAGCCCAATTAATATGGCTGGTGAAGCAAAGAACCCAGGGAAATCTATTCCTCGGGCAGTTGTAGGATCCATTTTAATTGCAACTGTAATATATGTATTATTACAAATTGCTTTTATCGGTGCTGTAAATCCCAATATGATAATTAACGGATGGTCGAATTTAAATTTCAATTCACCATTTGCTGATTTAGCGATAGCACTAAATATTAATTGGTTAGTTATTGTATTATATTTAGATGCTTTTGTATCTCCTTCTGGTACAGGTACTACTTATATGGCAACCACATCACGCATGCTATACGGAATGGAGAAGAATGGATATTTCCCTAAAGTTTTTGGAAAATTACATCCTATATATGGTGTGCCTAGATTTGCCATGATGTTTAATTTAATGATTTGTTTTGTTTTTTTATTTTTATTTAAAGGATGGGGTGTTTTAGCTGAAGTTATTTCAGTAGCTACATTAATTTCATATGTTACTGGACCTATAACAGTAATGACTCTAAGAAAAACTGCACCTAATTTCCATCGTTCTTTCTATATAAAAAGATTAAACATTATCGCGCCTTTAGGTTTCATTTTTGCATCATTAACATTATATTGGGCAAGATGGCCATTAACAGGAGAAGTAATGTTTATTATACTTATGGGTTTACCTATATATTTTTATTATCAATTAAAAAGGAAATGGGTTGGATTTAAGAAGAATTTTTTAGCTGGATTATGGATTGTGGGGTATTTATTATTTATGATTTGTATATCGTACATTGGAAGTGAAAGATTTGGTGGATTAAATATTATAACTTATGGCTGGGATATGGTACTGATTTCAATTGTTGCATTTCTATTTTATAGATGGGCTATAAATAGCGGATTTAAAACAAAAGATCTAAAAGTGGCAAAGAAGATTAATCAGAAAATTAGTTAAATAATATACATAAATTAGAAAAAATGAATTTCTAAGAGTTAACTTATGATATTTTGAAATTTTTAATTAAGAGTGACCTTACATGCTCATCATGCTAATATTTTAAAATATCTCCAAAACGAAAATTTTATTATTTTATAGTTATGTATGAGAGTTTAACTCATTTTCTTCATTTGTGGGAACTACCAATTCCTTCAGTTGATGGGTATGTGGTGCTAGCCCATCAAGGGTTACCAACTACAAAACGCGGATATCGTACGTTATCAAGACCTAAATTCAAAGAAACCTAAAATATAAGAGTCCTAACATATTATATATGACTAATATGTTAGGCTTTTTTATTTTTTGTACTGATTTTTGGATCTGAGTTTGCGTAATATTTTTCTTTATTTGGATGGTAAGAAAAAGAATCCAGTTTGAAAAATCTTTGATCAAAATTGATTCCACTTTTGAGATTGACTATGTATCTTTCATAAAAAAGTTTGATCATTTTTGTGATTTTTCCTCCATTAAAGCGCTCTATAATGGAATACCGAAAATAGAAATTCGAATGCAAATTAGCTTATTTTTCTTCAAGTAACGCCATCCACCCTGGTAAAGTTAACACTTTTCCCCATAAGGAATAATGACTTTGTTCAAT
>NZ_JAKUEU010000126.1:0-9750 GCF_022663075.1 Bacillus cereus group sp. BfR-BA-01441 | reverse complement strand
GAGAAACAGCCAACGAAAGAAATTGCAAAGAAAATGGCGATTTTACCACAAACTGCAGAAGTGCCAACGGGTCTTACTGTATTTGAGCTTGTGTCATATGGAAGATTCCCTCATCAAAAAGGGTTTGGCACGTTGAAAGAAGAGGATTATCGCTACATTAACTGGGCACTTGAAGTGACAGGAATGAAAGAATTTGCGAATCGTCCAGCAGAAGCGCTATCAGGCGGTCAACGTCAACGTGTTTGGATTGCAATGGCTCTTGCACAAGGAACAGAATTACTTGTATTGGATGAACCAACGACGTACTTAGATATGGCTCATCAATTAGAAGTATTAAACTTATTGAAAAAGTTAAATGAAGAAGAAGGTAGAACGATTGTTATGGTTATCCATGACTTAAATCACGCTTCCCGTTTCTCAGATCATATGATTGCATTAAAAGCAGGTAAGTTAATGAAACAAGGAACGCCAGATGAAGTTATGACAAGTGAAACACTTCGTAACGTATTTGAGATTGAAGCTCAAATCGTTCCATGTCCAGTAAACTGTAAGCCAATTTGTTTAACATATGATTTAGCGATGATTAGTAATCAATTGCGTAAAAAAGCATAAGTAGAACCCCCTCGTGAAGAGGGGGACTTCTAATGGACGTTGAGCTTCTTATATAAGAATGGGAAGTTGAACGCCCGTTAGAATGGGTTATTAACAACAATTAATAAATATATATTAATTAATTGTTATCTTTGTTTCTTATAGTTCGTTGTAACTTATAAGATAAATACAGCTAGAAGGAGTGGGAACATGAAGAATTTTAAAATGGCACTATTAGCAATGGTACTAGTTGTGACTTCTGTACTATTTGCAGCTTGTTCTAACAAAGAAGAAGAAAAGAAATCAGATGCAAAGACTGAAGAGCGCACTGTAAAACATGCAAAAGGGGAAATTAAAATTCCTGCAAACCCAAAGAAAATTGCTGACCTTAGTGGTTCAACAGAAGAATTATTAATTTTCGGTATGAAACCGGTTATTACTGCTAATACATCTCAAGAAAAAATTGATGCACATATTGAAAAGAAACTAAAAGACGTTAAACCAGTTGGTTCTGCTTGGGGCGATAAAATTAACATCGAAGCAGTAGCTGCTGCAAAACCGGATTTAATTCTTGTAAATAATCGTCAAGAAAAGATTTATGATCAATTATCTAAAATTGCACCAACAGTTATGTTAAACACTCCATTAGATCAATGGCGTCCAAAATTTGAAGAAGTAGGTCAAATCTTTGGTAAAGAAAAAGAAACAAAAGAATGGTTCAAAAAGTATGATGAAAAAGCAAGCAAATTACATGACAAAATCGTCGCTAAAACTGGTGAAGCAACATTTATGAAAATGGCTGCATATCCAAATGCTTTCCGTGTATACGGTGACTACGGTTACGGTAGCGTAATCTTTAATGATTTAAAACTACCAGCAGTTAAAGGTACACCAACTGATAAACCGTTAGTACAAGTACAAAAAGAAGCTTTAATTGATTACAACCCAGATTACTTATTCGTGTTTACAACTGGTGACGGTTCTCAGCGCTTGAAAGAATTCCAAGAAGAATCAATTTGGAAAAACATGAACGCTGTTAAAAACAACCACGTATTTACAATTAAAAATGAAGACTTAAACAAAGGTTACTTCCCACTTGGGAAAGATATGATCTTAGACGAAGTTGCTGAATTCGTTTTAGGTAAATAATGTATAAAGGAAATCACTTTTACTTCGGTAAAGGTGATTTTTTCTTTTTATAAAGGGAATTAATACAGTCTTTCATTTCTTTCTGTTTCTCATTTCGTTTATAATATAAAGTAAGAATGTAGTAAAGAAAGGGGGATGTCGGAAAGTGGTATATTTAAACGACAAACTCAGCGAAACAAAAGTGTTTAAAGACCCAGTACATAAATATGTGCACGTGCGTGATCGTGTTATTTGGGATTTAATCGGAACGAAAGAATTTCAACGCTTGCGCCGTATTAAGCAGCTTGGAACGACATTTTTTACATTTCACGGTGCAGAGCATAGTCGCTTTACTCATTCGTTAGGTGTATACGAAATTATTCGTCGTATGATTGATGATGTGTTTGATGGCAGACCAAATTGGAATGCTGAAGATAGATTGTTATGTTTATGTGCGGCATTACTTCATGATGTCGGCCACGGCCCATTTTCTCACTCGTTTGAAAAAGTATTTTCATTAGATCATGAGAAATTTACGCAAAAGATTATCGTTGGCGATACGGAGATTAATGATGTATTAAGTCGTGTTGATAAGGAGTTTCCACAAAAGGTAGCAGATGTAATTGCAAAAACGTCTACTAATAAATTAGCGATTAGTATGATTTCGAGTCAAATTGATGCGGATCGTATGGATTATTTATTAAGAGATGCTTATTTTACAGGCGTAAAGTACGGAAACTTCGATATGGAACGTATACTGCGTGTAATGCGTCCGTATGGGAATCAAGTAGTCATTAAAAATAGTGGTATGCATGCTGTTGAGCATTACATTATGAGTCGTTATCAAATGTATTGGCAAGTATATTTCCACCCGGTAACGCGAAGTGCAGAAGTTATTTTAACGAAGATTTTACACCGTGCGAAATCACTGCACGAGAAGTATTATACATTTAAAAATCATCCTGTTCATTTCTATTCTTTATTTGAAGAAGAAGTAACAGTAGAGGATTATTTAAAGTTAGACGAGAACGTTATGTATTACTACTTCCAAGTATGGCAGGAAGAAGAAGATCCAATTTTAAGCGATTTATGCCGCCGTTTTATGAATCGAAATCTATTTAAATATGTAGAGTTTACAGATAAACACGGTTTAGATAATTGGATGGAATTAAGTAGTTTATTTAAAAAGATTGGACTTGATCCGGAGTATTATTTAGTAGTTGATTCAACATCAGACTTACCGTATGACTTTTATCGTGCAGGAGAAGAAGAAGAGCGTCTACCAATCCTACTTCTTATGCCAAACGGAGAGCTTAGAGAGCTTTCACGTGAGTCGGATATTGTTGAGGCGATTACAGGTAAGAAAAGAACGGATCAAAAGCTATTCTATCCACATGATTTAATCTATGAAGATGGAAGAAAAGGAAAATATAAAGAGAGAATTATTGAGTTGTTAGAAGGAAAGAAATAAGAAGCAGCTAATGGCTGCTTCTTATGAAAAAACTTGAAATTATTTGTCGCTTAAGCGTTTTCCGCCAACTGCATAATGGTTTTTAGACATTTCTTCGATGAAAACAACGATGTTTTCTTCAGGAGCACCAGTTGTTTCGCTTACTGCTGCTGTTACTTTCTCAGCAAGAGCTTTCTTTTGTTCTTCTGTGCGTCCTTCTAGCATTTTCACTGTTACGTATGGCATGTACAATCGCTCCTTTTATGTAAGTTACACTCTTATTATAGCGGATTATGGGGAAGAACAATCGAAAAAACAAATAATTTCTTTTTTTGACATATGGAAGAGGAGATGAAGTATGGATCAGTTATTTAGATATCCATTGCACGAAATTCCGTTAGTAGCAATGGCAATTATTATTGCACTATCCGTTCATGAATTTGCACATGCATATGTTGCATATAAATTTGGGGACGATACAGCAAAGAGACAAGGGCGTTTAACGTTATCACCGATGGCCCATTTAGACCCTATCGGTTTGATTGCAGTATTAATTCTTGGATTCGGTTGGGCAAGACCAGTTCCTGTTAATCCATATAACTTTAAAAGACCGCGTCTGGCAGGTATATTAGTGTCAATTGCAGGGCCGATTAGTAACTTAATTTTAAGTGCAATTGGTTTAATTATTTGGTATAGCTTATTAAAATTTGGTGTATTATACTCAATTCCATCTGCAGTGGCAGATACGTTAGCTCAATTTTTCCAGATTTTTATTATGCTGAATATCGTTTTACTTGTATTTAACTTATTACCAATCCCGCCACTTGATGGGTATCGCGTAGTGGAAGATTTAGCGCCAGCAAATATTCGCGCGAAAATGACACAGTATGAAAAATACGGGGCAATTGCGTTATTAATTCTCGTTATTACACCGCTTAGTAATTACACAATTCAACCTATTTTCCAGGTAGTTATTCCGCATGTATTTGTATTTTTAGACAGCATCATTGCGCCTATTTTTGGCCTTTTATAATTTTTAAGTGAGGAGGATTTTACATATGACAGAGAAAAAGAAAAAAATCGGTTTTAATATCGTGAAAAATGATTCAACAGATGGACATGGTGGATTTGGTGTTGGAGCATTAAGCTTAGAAAACATTTCACCCGTATTTGTTGATGTACTAGAGAAGACTGCATTCGTTGATATCGGTGCGATGCATGCGCGTAGTACAGTAGAAAAAGGTATTAAGTTTTTAACAAATAAAGATGAAGTTCCAAATGGAAAACCATTTTGGCTTGTTTGGGTAACAATTGAAAGAACTGCGACAGGTGCGTATTACGCAGGTGTAACAGCTTGTGAAATGACAGTTGACCGTGAGATTCGCCGCGGATATAAATCACTTCCAGAACACGTAAATAAAATGGATAAATCATTGAAGCGTCACATTATGGTTGACCATATGGATGAATCATCTAAAAAGGTACTTGGTACGTTCTTGAAAGAACATAATGAAGCGATTTGGAACGAATCTAGTGAAGAATTGCGCCGTGCATTATTAAGTGAATAAAAAATAGCTGACGGATGCCCGTCAGCTATTTTTTTTACCAAGGAAGATATTTTTTCCACCAACTTGTTTTTTTCTTTTCTTCAGTCGTTTTTTCAAATTCTTCTTTATCATCGACGTGATCCATACAATATTCAGTCGGTTCGGTACCTTTAGCGAAATACATTTTCACAGAAATAGGACAATTTTTTGTAGCAATTTTACCGTTCTCTGGATTGATATTAACCGCTACGACGTCACTTGGTTGTTTAAATTCTTTTTTAGGCTGTCCATCTAAGCCCTTCTCCATCGTATCAGTCCATATTTTCTTCGCATACCCCTGTTCTGCTACGTTTGAAATAGATTTAGGTTGATCATATCCGACCCATACTCCTGTTACGATTTGCGGAGTAAATCCGATCATCCAACTATCCGTTTCAGTAGAACCAGATTTGCCGGCATATGTTCTTGATAGTTTGGATAACATCGATTGGCCAGTTACAGCAGCATAACTGCTTAGTTTCTTATTAAACATACCAGTCATCATTTCTTCCATTACAAACGCTTTACTCTTGTCGAGAACTTGTTTACTCTCTAAATGAGCATCGTATAATATATTTCCTTCATGATCCATAATGCGGCGAATAAAAGTAGGTTTTACTTCTTTTCCACCGTTTGCGAACATGCTATAAGCGTTAACCATTTCAATTGGTTTTACTGGTGATGTACCGAGAGCTAGAGAAGGCACATCTTTTAATGCACTTTTAATTCCAAATTGTTTCGCTGTTTTTGCTAGCGTGTCATCTCCTAAAAACAAATTCGTTTTCACAGCATAAATGTTATCAGAGACTGCGAGAGCTTGTGCCATCGTTACGAAATCATCGGCATAATAATCTTTATAGTTCTTCGGTTTATACTTTGAAACGCCGTCACCTAAGGTGAATACAGTATATTCGCTTTTTAAGCGCGTAGCAGGCGTGAATCCTCGTTCTAATGCCGCATAATATAGAAATGGCTTAAATGTAGAACCAGGCTGACGAATGGCCTGTGTAGCCCTGTTAAATTGACTCGTAGTATAATCGGTTCCGCCAACAAGAGCAGCCACTTCACCTGTCGTTGGATTCATAGAGACGAGAGCAGTTTGTATGTTTGTTGTGTCAGGTATATGATCCTTTACAGCTTGTTCTGCTACAGCTTGTAGTTTAGGGTCTAGCGTTGTATAAATTCGTAAGCCACCTCGTTGTAAAGCTTGTTCGTCTAATCCGACATCACGAAGAAGCGAAGCTTGTACAGCATCTTGGAAATATGGTGCGATCTCTGCTACTTTTTTCGTATCTAATGAGGCAAAAGTTAGTGTTTCTTTCTTCGCTAAGGCTGCTTGTTGCTTCGTAATATATCCTTGCTTTACCATTTCATCTAATATGAGAGCTTGTCGTCCTTTAGCACGATCCTCTTTCAAAAAGGGAGAATAGACACTTGGCCCTTTCGGGATACCTGCCAGCATACTAGCTTCTGCTAATGTTAAATCTTTTGCCGTTTTATCGAAATATAGACGGGACGCAGCTTCGATTCCATAAGCACCATGTCCGTAATAAATTGTATTTAAATATCCTTCTAAAATATGATTTTTATTATAGTTTACTTCAAGGCGGACAGTGTACATTGCCTCTAATAATTTTCGTTTCCACGTTTTATCATGATCTAAATACAGATTACGCGCGTATTGTTGTGTAATTGTACTAGCTCCTTGTACCTTTGCCATCGCTTTTAAATCAGCAACAATTGCACCTGCAATCCGTTTCACATCGAAGCCGTGATGTTTATAAAATCTTTGATCTTCAATAGAAAGGGTCGCTTCTTTTACATAAGGTGAAATTTCATTAAGAGAGACATTGTAACGTTTTTGAATTTCGTTACTTTGTCCAATAACAGTATCATCGTTTGCGTAAAAGACGCTTGTTTGCGGGACCGCAACAGGAGGAGGTCCCATAATTTTTGCAACTATAATAATAACAAAAAAAGAAAAAACGAAGAAAAGGACGCAAGAAAACATTGCGGTGAAGAAAAGACGTTTATATTTTTTAAGTTTTGGATTCATAGTTTGATCCATCTTTTTTCAGCCCCTCATTAATACAAGCGTTATTGTATTAGTATTGAGGGTTTTCGTTTATTTTAAACAATGAAATTTCGAAAATAAAAAGCTCCTTCCATTAAGAAAGGAGCTCAAAGGCACGTGCTGGCCAATCGGTAATGATGACATCTACACCATAATCAATCATAGTTTGTAAATCTTTGTATTCGTTAATTGTATATGGACGGAAAACATATCCTTGCTCTTGTGCTAACTGCACAAATTCTTTCGTTAATAACTGGAAGTTTGGATGTAATCCACTTGCTTCTCTATGTTTCGCTTCGGAAATTGGATCAGCAAGTGGTGTATCATATAAAATTGCTCTTGGGATTTCAGGAGCAATTTCTGCTAATAATGAAACAGAGTCATGGTTAAATGATGAAAATACAATTTGATTAGAAAGATGATATTCACGCACAAGTGCAACAGCTTTTTCCTCAATATTTGGGTAATGAATAACATCTGTCTTTAATTCAATATTTAGTTGTAAGTTCGTTGTGGAAAGCCAAATGAAAACCTCACGTAACGTTGGGATTTTTGCTTCATGGAAAGAAGGGTCTTTATAGCTACCAGCGTCCAATAATTGTAGTTCCTCTACCGTTTTTTCAGAAACAAGTCCAACGCCATTTGTTGTACGATCGACGGTTTCATCGTGAATTACGACAAGTTCACCATCTTTTGATAAGTGGACATCGAGTTCAATTCCGTGAGCACCAATGCGTTCTGCTTCTTGGAAGGCAATCATCGTATTTTCGGGATGTGTTCCTTTTACTCCGCGGTGAGCGAAAATAAGTGGTTTACTCATGTGAAATTCTCCTTATTATCTCTTTTCTTTTATTATGAAACTGCTTTAGGGAAAATACAATTGAATATGACAAACATTTACAAAAGTCTAACAGTTGCAGAAAAGTTAACGTTAACGTAAAATGTAATAATCAAGTGAAGGGAGGAAGAAACATGTATAAAATTGATGAAGTAACAAAGCAAGTCGGTTTAACAAAACGTACACTTCGTTATTATGAGGAAATTGGTTTAATTCATCCCCCAGAACGTAGTGAGGGAAATATCCGTCTGTATACGGATGAGGATATTTCCAGAATTAAAAGAATTGTAGAAGCGAAAGAAGTGCTAGGAATCACACTTCAAGAAATGCAGCATTTCTTATCACTAAAAGAAAGAATGGAGCAAAGAAGAAATAGCGAAAATCCTCGTGATCGTGAAGTGATTCAAGAAATTAAAGATATGCTTGAAAAACAAGTGCAAACGTTAGACGAAAAAATGGAGCAAATGCAACGTGTAAAGGCAGAACTAGAAGATAGTTTACATCGTGCAGTAACATTTTTAGAGAGCACAAAAGGAGAGTAATCAAAATGGAGAGCAAACAAAAACTAGGGAGATTGATTACAGTGGTGGCTACCTTCCTTGCCTTTTCGGGTATAGGAGTAGTCGACCCAATTTTGCCGATTATTGCAGAGAAAATTGGTGCATCGCATTGGCAAGTTGAAATGTTATTTACCGCTTATATTTTAACGATGGCAATTATGATGTTACCAGCTGGTATATTTGCATCGAGATTTGGTGATAAACGGATGATGACAATTGGTCTTGCGATTGTGACTGTATTTGCGTTTATATGTGGTATGTCACAAACGATTGCTCAATTATCTCTTTTCCGCGCTGGATGGGGATTAGGGAATGCGATGTTCTTCGCGACGGCGATGACTTTATTGATTGCATTAAGTAAAGAAGTTCATGAAGCAGTAGGATTATACGAAGCAGCTATCGGCTTAGGTATGGCTGGCGGACCGTTATTAGGCGGGATATTAGGTGGTCATTCTTGGCGTTATCCGTTTTTCGCGACGAGTATTTTAATTTTCTTAGCATTTATTTTAGTATTCTTTTTTGTAAAAGAACCAGAACGAAAAGTGAAGCGTAAGGCTGCTGGCGTAGGGGAATTACTTAACCTGGTGAAGTATAAACCATTTATGCAAGGTGCCATTTCAGGGATGCTATACTACTACGGATTTTTTGTCGTGTTAGCATATTCACCACTTATTATGCATTTATCAGCTATTCAATTAGGCTTTGTATTTTGCGGATGGGGACTGGCGTTAGCTTACGGTTCTGCAATTTTAGCACATAAGCTAGAAGGGAAATATGAACCAAAAACATTATTGAAGGGTAGTTTACTCGTATTTGCGATTTTCTTAATTGCACTATTCTTTGTGAAAATTATGTGGTTACAAATTACTCTTATCGTTTTATCAGGATTGGCGTCTGGCTTAAACAATGCATTATACACAAGTTATGTAATGGATATTTCACCTTATGAAAGATCTGTTACGTCAGGTGTTTATAACTTTGTTCGTTGGTTAGGTGGTGCGATTGCTCCGATTTTATCAGGAATTATCGGTCATACTGTTTCACCACAAAGTCCGTTTTTAGTAGGTGGAATTGTGGTGTTAGTTGGTTGTATTATGATCCTAATTCCAATTCGTAAACCAGTAGAAATAGAGACAAAAGCCCTTTCTTAAGAAAGGGTTTTCTTTCCTTTTACGGTGCAAACCCTTTCCGCACATATGTTAGAACCCTCTGACTAAAATATATTTTCGGTATTTTTGTACTTTTAACTATACATTTTGGATGTTTTGTTTTATTTTTGTTAGGGGACATTAATGATGTCCCTATTATAAATTTGCATTGAAAGGCGTGATTGTACGATGGAACTATGGTTCACTGAAAAACAAACAAAACATTTTGGGATTACGGCGCGTATTAACCGCACATTACATACGGAGCAAACAGAATTCCAAAAACTTGATATGGTTGAAACGGAAGAGTTCGGAAACATGCTTATTTTAGATGGCATGGTTATGACAACAGAAAAGGACGAGTTCGTTTATCAC
>NZ_JAKUEU010000125.1:0-10105 GCF_022663075.1 Bacillus cereus group sp. BfR-BA-01441 | reverse complement strand
AGCGTTCATCCTGAGCCAGGATCAAACTCTCCAATAAAGTTAGTTTGTCTAGCATCTAAAATAAAAATTGACGTTTCACGTTGTTTGTTTCGTTCAGTTTTCAAAGAACTAAAAGCGGGTGAAGAGAATCGAACTCTCGACCAGAGCTTGGAAGGCTCTTGTTTTACCACTAAACTACACCCGCGTGGTCGGGAAGACAGGATTTGAACCTGCGACCCCCTGGTCCCAAACCAGGTGCTCTACCAAGCTGAGCCACTTCCCGTAATTGGCGCGCCCGAGAGGAGTCGAACCCCTAACCTCTTGATCCGTAGTCAAACGCTCTATCCAATTGAGCTACGGGCGCTTATTCATGATGTTTTTTCGTCGTTGTAATTTGGCGACTCAATTATCTTATCATACTACATTTTCAAATGCAAGCACTTTTTTAAGATTTTTTTGATGCGGCCGAGAGGACTTGAACCTCCACGGGGTTTCCCCCACTAGGCCCTCAACCTAGCGCGTCTGCCGTTCCGCCACGACCGCGCGAAAAAAAACAAAAGTGAGCCATGAAGGACTCGAACCTTCGACCCTCTGATTAAAAGTCAGATGCTCTACCAACTGAGCTAATGGCTCGTAAATGGCTGGGCTAGCTGGATTCGAACCAGCGCATGACGGAGTCAAAGTCCGTTGCCTTACCGCTTGGCTATAGCCCATCGAAATAATTATCTTCTTTCCAAAGACAAATGTTATTGTAACATAATGTCCAATAAAAAACAACTGCTGTATAGCAGAAGTTAAAATGGCGGTCCCGACCGGGGTCGAACCGGCGATCTCCTGCGTGACAGGCAGGCATGTTAACCACTACACCACGGGACCATTTGGTTGCGGGGACAGGATTTGAACCTGCGACCTTCGGGTTATGAGCCCGACGAGCTACCGTGCTGCTCCACCCCGCGACAATACTATTCATATAAAATTATATGGTGGAGGATGACGGGATCGAACCGCCGACCCCCTGCTTGTAAGGCAGGTGCTCTCCCAGCTGAGCTAATCCTCCGAAGTGGTGACCCGTACGGGATTCGAACCCGTGTTACCGCCGTGAAAGGGCGGTGTCTTAACCACTTGACCAACGGGCCAATATGTATGGCAGAGAAGAAGGGATTCGAACCCTCGCACCGCGTTAGCGATCTACTCCCTTAGCAGGGGAGCCCCTTGAGCCACTTGGGTACTTCTCTGTATGGCTCCGCAGGTAGGACTCGAACCTACGACCGATCGGTTAACAGCCGATAGCTCTACCACTGAGCTACTGCGGAATAATGAAGACAATTTGTATCTTATAAAAATTCTCTCTGTAAGTCAAGAAGTTTTTAACAACATCTTGTTCAAACGTGACATGTTTATAATATACTGGATTGCGTTTTTACTGTCAAGATGTTTTCGATATCGGTTTGAGTTTCCCTTTACACTTTCCACAGACATATCTTTTTATATTTATTTGACGCCTTCTTACATATTGAAGTGAACACTCCATACATTCATACTTATAAATCTTTTTTTCCTTCTCTTCATTAATCATTCGTTTACAAAAACGTGGTGCATCAACTTTCTTTAACAACTCACGAAAATCCCTGTCCCTGTGCTTATACCCTCTTCCTGCAATATGTAAGTGATAATGACAAAGCTCATGTTTAATAATCCCGACTAACTCTTCTTCACCATACAATTCGTAATATCGATAATTCAGTTCGATATTATGACTCTTCAATAAATAACGCCCACCAGTTGTACGTAATCTATTATTAAACACCGCTTTATGTAAGAACGGTATCTCAAAGTATTGTAGTGACACTTCTTCCACTAGTCGCTGAATTTCTTGCTCATCCACTCTCATTCCTCCTAAACAAAAAAATATTTTTACACTTTTCTCCCTTCTTATACATATATTAAATAGTACATATACCCATCCTCATGTAAGAAGCGTGGTTTCTAAAAACAAAACATGAATAGAAATCCACTCACCAACCTCTCATCAATAGCATTTTAGATTTTTGAGAGCAGGATTAAACAAGGAGGGATTCCTATGCCTACGTGGCTAAAAAAACAAATGCAACGTGCATATTTCGAAAAAAACCGGTATCAAATTAAGTTATTAAATGAATGCTGGTTTTATTATAGCAAAATACATCAAAGCTCATAATCCATTACACTTTTTATTTCATAAAAAAAGAGCAGTTTCATCTGCTCTCTTCTCTTACTATTCAATCGGCAACATAGATAGTGCAACGCGTCCTTTTTTTGTATCAATATCATCTACCCATACTTTTACAATTTGCCCTACTGATACAACATCTAACGGATGCTTTACAAACTGTTTGCTAAGTTTAGAAATATGTACTAAACCATCTTGCTTTACACCAACATCAACAAAAGCACCAAAATCAACAACGTTACGAACTGTTCCTTCTAGTTCCATACCACGTTTTAAATCTTCTAATTTCAAAATCCCTTTTTTCAAAAGTGGTTTAGGCAACTCATCCCTCATATCTCGTTCAGGACTAATAAGCGCATCTATAATATCAACTAACGTCGGCTCCCCAACTCCTGTTTCTTGAGATAACTTAGAAATCTCTACTTCTTCCAATCTCTTTTGTAATTGCGGTTGTCCTACGTCATCTATCGATAACCCTAGACTCTTCAATAACAATTCAACATTTTTATATTGCTCTGGATGAATACCTGTTCGATCTAATGGATTCGCTCCTTCTAGTATACGTAAGAAACCTATACATTGTTCATAAGTCTTTGCACCTAAACGTGGGATTTTCTTTAATTCCGTGCGCTTCGTGAATTTCCCATCTTCTTCTCTCTTTGCTACAATATTTTTCGCAACAGTTTTCGATAAACCTGAAACATATTGTAACAATGCAACCGAAGCCGTATTTACATTAACCCCAACTTGGTTAACAGCTGTTTCTACTACAAATGTTAATGACTCATTCAGTCTCTTTTGAGATACATCATGTTGGTATTGTCCAACCCCAACTGATTTAGGATCAATTTTCACAAGTTCAGCAAGTGGATCTTGCAGACGTCTCCCAATAGAAACGGCACTTCTCTCTTCAACTTGTAAATTTGGGAATTCCTCACGGGCTAAATCAGAAGCTGAATATACACTAGCACCCGCTTCATTTACAATAATATAAAAGACATCTCGGTTCACACTTTGTAATACATCTACTATAAACTCTTCTGTTTCTCTAGATGCTGTCCCATTACCAATTGCAATCATTTCAACTTGATATTTATCTATAATAGAAAGAACTTTCGTTTTTGCATCATCATATTTACGAACAGGTGGATGCGGATAAATAACATCGATATGTAGTACTTTCCCCGTATCATCTACTACAGACAATTTACAACCAGTTCTATATGCCGGATCTACCGCTAGCACGACTTTCCCTTTCATCGGAGGTTGTAATAATAAGTTACGTAAGTTCTCAGAGAAAATATGTATTGCTTGTTCTTCAGCTGTTTCTGTTAATTCTTTACGAATCTCTCTTTCGATTGAAGATTGAATTAATCGTTTATAACCATCTTCAATCGCTAATTGTACATAATGTGCACTTTTCGAATCGTTATCACGAATTACCTTCTTATTTAAGAAGGTTACTATCTCATCTACTGGCGGAACAACAGCAACTCTCAATATATCTTCTTTCTCGCCACGATTCATTGCTAATACACGATGTGGTACTACTTTTTGCAATGGTTCTTCATAACTGTAATACATTTCATATATATTCTTTTCATCTTTTTCTTCATCTTTCACGGAAGAAGACATAACACCTTTTCTAAAAGTAACATTTCGAATCCAACTACGATACGCAGCTTCATCTGAAACCATTTCTGCAATAATGTCTTGTGCACCTTGTAAAGCTTCTTCTGCAGATTGCACTTCTTTCTCTACATTAATAAATTCCACTGCCTTTTTAGCCGGATCTTCTTTCTTATATAACAATAACCATTCAGCTAATGGTTCTAATCCTTTTTCTTTAGCAACTGTCGCTTTCGTTCTTCTTTTCTCTTTATATGGACGATATAGATCTTCTACTTCTTGCAACTTTGTAGCTTTAACAATTTGCTGTCGTAGCTCTTCTGTCAGTTTCCCCTTCTCATCAATAAGACGAAGAACTTCTTCCTTCCTATCTTCAAGTTGCATCATATATTGCCATCTCTCTAAAATCGTACGAATTTGCACCTCATCTAAAGAGCCTGTCCATTCTTTTCGGTAACGAGCAATAAATGGAACTGTGTTACCTTCTTCTGTTAATTGAATAACATGACGAACTTGCTTTTCGGTAAAGCCTAATTCTTTCACTAACATTTTCATTAACGCTTGTCGATTATCTACCATTTCCATATACAACCGTAACCTCCTCTATAATAAAAAAAGTTGCCCTTCAAAGAGAGCAACTTAAACTGCCGATTTAAAAATCTATTAGTCCTAAACTAATTTGTAGCGCTTCATCTACACGAATCATCATCACTTCATCTAAGTGAGTGATTTTGTCCGTTAAGCGCTGCTTATCGATTGTTCGAATCTGCTCAAGTAAAATAACAGAATCTCTCTCAAAACCGTACTTTTTCGCATCAATTTCCACATGAGTGGGTAATTTCGCTTTTTGAATCTGTGCAGTAATAGCCGCTACAATCACCGTTGGACTAAAACGATTTCCGATGTCATTTTGAATGACAAGAACCGGACGAACGCCTCCTTGCTCAGAACCAACAACTGGGGAAAGGTCTGCAAAATACACGTCGCCGCGTTTTACAATCAAAATATTACCCCCCGCTAACTAAGCGTTCTACTGTATGAGCTGCTTCATACTCTGCTAAGAAAGCTTCAGATGCAATACCAAGATTAATTTTTCCCATTTCAATGTACCCACGTCGCATTGATTCATGTTGGTAGCGTTTCTTCGTCTTATGTTGACGCAATAACAATTGTGTTGCCTGGCAAATTAGTTCATGGCGATTCTTATTCTCTTGTTTTCCAATTCCGTCCAATTCCGTTACCATTTGCTTTGGCAACCGAACCACGATTTCAGTAGTTACACTTGATTCGGACACAAAAATACACCTCCACCGTCAACTACACACCCAAATATATATATGACACCTATTGTAATAATACCATTGTATGGAGCCTGTTGCAAAGACTTCCTTATTCCTTGCTTATGTTTTCCAATTCACAAACAAAACATTCATCTTCTTAAATTTTTTATCTCATAACTAACTAAAAACAATAGAACTCCTCTTCAAAACTTACGTGCAACTTATATAAAAAATGATTATAAGTAAAAAGCTTCTCATCAAAAAGAGCTTATTATCCAGCAATGAACAGTCACTCCAATGACAAGAAGCAATCATACTACCTTCTATATATTGTTCAAGTAATTAATTATCTCTACAACCTTACCATTCCGTATAAATATTCTTGGCACACGGAAACTGATCGTTGCAATAATTTCATAATTAATAGTCCCTGAGTATTCCGCAACCTCTGTAGCGCTAATATACTCATCTCCTTGCCTTCCAATAAGCGTAACTTTCGTACCAAGTGGCACTTCACAAGGAAGATGAATCATGAACTGATCCATTGTTACTCGCCCTACAATCGGTACCCTTTTACCATTTATAAGCACTTCAAATCCTTGTAACCTCCTAAGCCACCCATCTGCATAGCCAATCGCTACAGTCGCAATCCATTCTTCAGTTTTCGTTCGGTAGGTGACGTTATAACTAATTCCATCCCCTTTAATTACCTGTTTAATATGAGCGACTTTCGTATGAAGTGATAGCGCCGGTTCTAATTCAAATGGTAAAAAAGGACGTATTTCTACAGAAGGAGATAATCCATACATTGCAATCCCAATTCGCACTGCATTAAATGTAATCCCTTGAAAACGTAACGTCGCAGCACTATTAGCTGTATGAACAAACTTAGGATCCACTCCGAATTCTTTCAACCAACTTAACTGCTCTAAGAACGTGTTATATTGCTTATCAAAATACGAAGTCTCAACCTCATCTGCCGTTGCAAAATGCGTGTATACTCCTTCTAACTCTAAAAACGGTGCACCCTCTAAACTCTTTAAAAATTCTTTTAGCTCTTTTCTTTCACGTATTCCAATTCTCCCCATACCACTATCAAAGTTAATATGGAATTTCATTACAGATGAACCATCCCAAAGTTTAATTGCTTCGTCCACCCATTCTTTTTGAAAAACAGTTAGCGCTACATCATTTTCAGCAGCTACATTTACATCACGCGGCGGCGAGGGACCTAACACTAAAATCGGCTCAGTAATACCAGCCCTCCGAAGCACTAAAGCTTCATCTAAAAAAGCAACAGCTAACCTTGTTGCACCTGCTTCTAATGCCGTTTTAGCCACCGGTACATAATCGTGCCCATATGCGTTTGCTTTAACTACAGCAAAAATCTCTACATTACTTGGGATGAACTCTTTAATATGTGTAACGTTGTTATAAATGGCATCTAAATCCACTTCCACCCAAGTGTCACGGTAAAATGGTGCTTCTTCCATAAATACACTTCCTTATACACGATATGCGAAGCTTATTCTTTTATATGCTTTTTTTATGAAATCCACCTTCAAACTAAGAAAAGACGTGGTGCACATATATCACCACGTCTAAGAAGTTTACTTCACCTGCTTCGCTGTAACTGAACGAGCAACCATTAACAGCTCCTTCGGCTCTAAACCTTTAGACACGAGCATATATTCTACTCCGTTATGCGACCACGTTACAGAGTCTTTCGTTAATGCACCAATCGTAAACCCAAGATCAACTGGTTCTCCACTTACACTTACCGCTGATGATGCCTCTGCAACTTTTGCCTTTTCTTGTATTAAAGTAAAGGATTTCTTATTTCCAGTGTATGTGAGTATCGCACGCTTGCCACTGTCTGTCTTCAACTCTTTTTCATCTTGCAGAGTCATACCTTGTGGTGTATCAAGTGGATACAAAATAGCAAACGGTTTGTCTTCTTTCGCTGTTGTTTGAACATCTACCTGCGCTCTAGACATATTTTGTTTCGTATCAAATGCACCTTTATCAAATTTCGCATCGAATTTCACTTTAGAGAAATCTACTTTCACAAGAACATTTTGATCATTATCCATTAACTTCACTGAAACTGGAGTCAAGTCGCTCTTATTCAATGTAATCTCTTGTCTCGGCAACATATTTTGATGTTGATAGTTTGTTTTTGTTTTAAAAATATAATACTTATCTGTTTTCTCAAAAGTAAGGTTTTTCTTGTCCTGCAAAATATCTCTTACAAGTGATTCATATAAATAAGCCTGGCTACTATTTTGCGGCCAATCACTTTGAAAACGGAAGCTCTTATTAAGTGCTGGCGTTAATACAAATACACCTTCTTCATTTCTCAAAATAATTTGGCTCTGATCTTTTTTTGCATTTTTTAAATTCACACGATAAAAAGACGGTTCCTTATGCCAAATCTCTACGTTATACTCTTGAGGCTCATTGCCTGTTTTAATAGATAATTTTGCCTCAGCTTGATAACTTTTCATCCCTTTTACTTTTGATTCTAAATCTCTCACGACATCATCTTGCTTCTTTTCCATACAACCCGCCAACACAAAAACGGTCAACAAACCGACAAGAACTAAAAACAGACGCCTTTTCATCAATTCAGCCCCTTTGCCCCTATAAATGAATGGAAGATGTACCTTCCTTATCGCTACCTCAAATATATGAGACAAAGATATAAAATATGCAGACTAGCGTGACAAGCTTTCTAAAACAACTTGAGCAACAGCAAATTCCTTACTATGACTAATTGATAAATGAACAATATACTCTGTACTTGTAATCAGAATTGGCTTACCTCTTTCATCATTTTTCACTTCAATATCTAAAAAACTCACTTCTTTTCCGATACCAGTACCTACAGCTTTTGAATACGCCTCTTTCGCTGCAAACCTTCCAGCTACAAACTCTGTAAGGCGACTTCCTTTCAGCTCCATAGCAACATTACGTTCATTTTCCGTTAAAATACGTTCCATAAATTTAAGCTTTCCATCTAGCATTTTTTCAATACGATTTAATTCAATAATATCGATACCAATCCCTATAATCATTTCAAAATCCCCTTCTTCTATTTAACTTTCTTCTTTCATATTGATAAGAATAACAGAGAATCTTTCTGATGCAAAAGGGGTGATAGTAACCGTATGCTAATAAGATCCACTCATATTTCTTTACAACCGACTATTCTTACCTTACTGCTTATTCATTTAGTCATGATGATATTAGGCGACTTTTTTCTCTTACCACTGGCAGCCTCTAATGAATATATCGCGAAAGGAGAATGGTGGCGTGTCATAACTTCTCTTCTCGTACACGTAGACTTACAACATTTTCTTTCTAATAGTATTTTTTTGTTTGCTCTTGGTTCTTCTATCGAAAAGCAACTCGGACACTTTTCTTTTTTTATTCTATTTTTTCTCTCTGGAATTTCTGGAAATATTTCTTCTTATATTATTATGCCACTTGAATATATTCACGCAGGTGCATCAGGTGGTATTTTCGGACTATTAGGTGCACAGTTATTTTTATTGTACAATCGATACCGCTCTTCAAAACCAAAAGAAATTGCCATTTTCTCAATTATGATACTTCTATTACTGCTATTTACTTTCTTTAACCCTTCTGCCAATCCGATCAGTCATTTAACAGGTTTAATAACCGGTGGCATTTTAACCCCTTTTTTAACAAAAAAAAACGATGGTGCAAAGCTTATTTAATATAAAAGCTTGCACCATCGATAATTTCTACATCTACTTGTTCACTTAAATCTCTCATTAATTGAAATAAAGACTCATCCTTCATCTTCGCCTCAATCATACAATCAATTTGCGGAACACTTCCCTTTATCCTTCTTAAAAAAGATAAAAATGCGTCTACATTAATATAATCTGCATGAGCCCTTGGATCTTTTCCCTCTCTAGGGCTAGAGATATGCATTTTAATCGGCAACAAAGACGTTTCCCACGTATGAACAACACGTGCCCAATCTTCATACCAATCTTCTTGCTCATTATTCATCATATGGTGATGCAAGTCAAATACGACGGGAATATCTAATTTTTCTCCTAAATATAATGTTTCCTCTAACGTAAAGGTTGTATCATCATTTTCTAATATAATCATTTCTTGAATACCCCTTGGGACATTCGACCAATTCTCTATAAAGCGCTCTAATGCAAGTTCTTTATCTTTATATCCTCCTCCAACATGCAGTACACATCGTTGCTTATGTTCAATCCCCATGCCTTTTAATAATTTTTTGTGCATCTGCAATGTTTTTACAGATTGTTTAAAAACACTCTCTTCAGGTGAATTTAGTACAACAAAATGATCTGGATGGAAATCAATTCTCATATTCATATGAACTGCATATTCACCTAGTTTTTTTAAATTTTCTTTTAACGGACGAATATAGTTCCACTCTAGCAATTCCTCATGATTCGCTAAAGGAATGAGCTTTGAACTGAGCCGAAAGAAAGATATGTCATGCCCTTTATTATGCTTTAATAAACGTAAACAATTTTCTAAATTGGAATTAGCAATTCTTTCAAGCTTACGAATTGCAGCATCACGATCATCTAATTTCTGAAACTGTGCATACGTCATCGTTTGAGATGGAGATGCATTCTTCAAATGCACACTCATCGCAACGTAACCAAGCCTTACAAGCATATAACAGCCCCTTTTCTATCATAACTATTATGTAGTATGCACAATTATAGAAATAAAAAAAGAGAATGCCCGCAAAGGGCATTCTCTTTTTTTTATTAAGCTTGTGGACGGCTATGATGTTTTCTTTCGCCGCGTCCATTTGAAGAACCAGGGCGACCTTGACCTTCACCTCTACGACCACGACTACCACCATCACGATTACGATCGCGGTTACCATCACGATTGCGATCACGGTTTCCGTCACGATTACGTCCATCACGGTTACGGTCACGATTACGTCCATCGCCACCGCCGCGTCCATCACGACTAC
>NZ_JAKUEU010000124.1:0-10165 GCF_022663075.1 Bacillus cereus group sp. BfR-BA-01441 | reverse complement strand
CATTTATTATTTCTTCTAAACTTATTTTTTTTAGGCTTCTTTTAAAATCCATCTTGATTACCTTTCCTTTCTGAATAACTTTCTAACATATTTAAATTATACCACAATATACATGCAATGCATAGTTAATATATATTGTATGTATATTAAAAACAAAAAAGAAGGATCTCTATAGAGATCCTTCCAAAAGAATTTATTTACTTTTATGCTTTTTCATTATCTCCAAAAATACAGGGTTGTATTTTGGAACATACCAAAACATAATCACCGCCAAAAGCAAACCAAAATAATTAACCATCCCTTTTATAAAAATATCTAACAGAATTCCTACTGGTAAAATCAACATAAACCAAAACAATAATATGTGCATTAACTTTTTACTAAGTGACCTATAATCCATTATAATTATCTCTCCTTTCAAAAGTAATTATTATAATTATAGGCACACATTTAATAGTTATACTTAATATCATTCACTTTCAAATTCATCAATAATACAATTTAGCTGATTTAACAGATCGACCAGTGAATCTTTCCCATACTGGAAACCTATTTTTGTCCCTTTATCAAAATCCGATAACTGATCATAACTTGATGGCATACCATCTAAACGAATATTACAAGAAGAAATATACTCTTCTATTGATTTCTTCATTTTTTTATGTCTATCAAGAGTTGTATTTAAACCTTTTTGATTTAACATTACGAACACCCTTTTTATTCAGATTATTTATTAATTATTTCTTTTGTAATATCTAAATCCATTAGATCATTAAATACATGATGTGTAATTTCATTTCCAACAGGCAACCATGTTGCAAAATAAATCAATTGACAATAATCATCCCAAATCATTTCAGCTTCTAACAAAGTTATCTGGTATCCACGTTTAAAAAATTCTTCTTTTAATGTTTCACAATCCCTTTCAATATCTTTATCTATATACATTCTCCTTCCCCCATTTCTAACAAATAACAACGATTATCGTTTTATTTCATTTGGATATTTTGGAATATGAAGTATATGTCCTTCTTGTTCCCGTAATTTTTCTACTTGCTTTAATTGTTCTAAATTTTTAAGCATTGATTTTCCTTCGAATGGTTTCATTTCTTTTTGATTATTTTTGTTCATTCATAAAACCTCCTATGAAATTATATTTTTATTAAAAATTTATTTATTCTGTATTATTTATTTTTTAGTTTCTGTCCTAACCTCATAAAACATAAAAAGAACTACAATAATTGCTGAAACACTAAAAGTAATAACACAAACAGTTTGAATCATTTTATAAGTAACCACAAATGACAGTCCAAATAATCCACCACTAACAACAAGTATCCCTATAAATAAAGCTGTAATCCCTTCTATCTTTGAAATAGATTTATTTTCAAATTTCATTGTCTTATCTTCCCCTTTTTTAACTAACGTTTTTGTTTTTGATTAATGTTAGAAAAATATCTTAGAGCAAAAAGACCAACTGAAACATAAATTAAACCTAAAACACATTCAACTAAACTCATGTTTCATTCCCCTTTATTTTAAAAATTAAATTAATCTTCATTTTGAATAAAATAATATCCTTGATTTGAGAATAATTTTATGCGTTCTAAATGATCTATTATCCTACAATTCAATTCTGGTATGGTTTTATACCCTCCATTCCGACCATCAAGATCATCTAATTCCCACAACATATTTTTCTCACCATTAAAATCTTCAAACTCTGGATTAATTCCTTCTTTTAAAATTTTTATGGCTTCTTCACAAGCTTTAGCTATCTTAACAGGAGAAACTAATTCTAATTCCTTTGAATTCGGTGGTTCAAATTGATTATATATCGGTATATGTATTTTATAATGAGCAAATACAGCTCTTAAAGTTCCACATGTTGCATGTGCAATACGTAAATTCTTTTCATCAAAAAAACAAATCATATCATCAAAATCATTTTCTTCATGTTTTACAATTTCGTATCGTTTAAAACATACCCAAGATACTCCCATAAAATATCATTCTCCTTTTCTAATTTAATATTAAATTAATTACAGCAAATCAATATTTAATTTTTTTTGTTTTTCCATAAAGTATCTCATTTTCGCTTCCTTACGATTAAGCGGTAATACTTTTTTCACCAAAAATGAAACCTTGATATCTGTTCCTAGCAAAATAATATCCGCATATTCTACAATCTTGAATTGTTCTTCTTGATAGGGAACAGTTCTTCCTATTTGAAGGTGTTCAAAACGTTTATCATTATACTTATATTGAACATTTAGCTTAATCAATCCTTGTTCTGGATAACCTATTTGTTTTGAAATAAAATCATACGCTTCTAAATTTTGAACTGTATACCAAATAGATAACTGTTGTCCATAGATTTTAAATTGTTCGATACCAATAATTACATACAATTGATTTTGAACCTCAATTACTTCCCCCATTCTCTTAGGTTGATTAAATAACCTTACAGTTACTTTTATAGAGGTAATTAATTGACTCATTTCTTTACCCACCCTCTTTAGATTATTTTTAACTAATAATTCTAAAGTACATCTTGCCATTCTCACGCTTACATTCGCACCAATCATTATTCCATTTTGCTTGCAAAGTGGCTATTAAGCTTGGTTTTGGATTAGCGTAATGTGTCTCACAATAAGTCAATATTTCATCAATCGAAGCCCATTTTTTATGTTTTCCAAAACGTAAATAATCCTTAATATTTGCAATCATAATTGAATAATCGGTAGCACCTTCTCCCCCCTTAACACCGCCAATTTGTGTAGCATGATAGTCCTTAATATAATTCCTTATTGATTTAAAACCTTTCTTTTTCAATTCATTCGGAAGACGATTGTATTTTGCTGGGATAGATATATGAGCAATTATTTCATCGGAAAACCTGTCTTTTCCTATTTCAAGTAGCCCTATCCTATTTTGCTCTAAGACCTTTTTTACACAACGAGGTATATGCCCTTTTCGTTCTGGAACAGCAATATAAACATAATGGCCATGATTTAATCTATCTAGCGCTTGATCTATTAGTTTAAAATTTAATGTTGTTTTTAATTCAACGATCACATCACAAACACCATTTAAACCTAAAACATCACACCCTAAAACTTCTCCATAAACATTTGAACAACCATTTTTAAGTAAAAATGACTTAACAGGAGCAAATAAGTCTGATTCCTTTAATTTCCCCATTAGTTATCCACCCTTCCCATTCTTATAATTATTTGTTAAATCCCATAATATCATTACATATATTATACCATTTTATATACTCAATGTATAGTGAATGTATATTAAATAAAAAAGAGATCTGACTAGATCTCTTTTTTACATCATTCCTAATTTCTTTTCATCCTTTAAAAATTTCACATATGATTTTTCTAAAAGAACAAGAAGTTTTATTTTATCTTCCTCACTTTTACATTTAAACATTACCCCTGTTAAAAAATCACATTCAAGAATTCCCCTATATGGAAAAGGAATTGCGAAATGTTTAAAGTCAACTTTTGTTTCATCGTAATACAAACTCCCATACATATCTTTACCTTCAACGCTTCTTAAAAATGCTTGACGATCTCGATAGAATTTTGCTTTTAGTGGCGACATGGGTATCTTTATATACTCTCCACCAATCATTAATTTGTAGATAGCTAAAACAAATCTATTCCTTTGACGAATATCTCTTTTTAATGAAACTAACAATGTATCATCCTTAACCTCTGTCACATGCCAATAACTCGAAATCGAATTAAATAATTCTTTTCTTTTTACTATCTTATTAAAATCATACTCTACTGGCTTATCACTTTTTTCATAATTAAATTCTTCAAGTTTTATTACTTTACTCACAATGTTTAAAAGAACTACATCTATAAATGTTGCAATTGGCCTTTTATAAAATTGATCTTTATCAGCATAATTTTTTAAGCATGTAATAAACGTCCATTGTAACCCTTGTAAATCAGTGAAATATTCACTGTCTGTTTTCCAATTATCAGGATCAGTCTCTAAATCTAACTCCCCCTTGTTACTCATACTCTCGTCTTGTAATCGATTCTGAATTTTCTCTATAGAAAATGGAATTAATGTACTTCTCTCAACCTTATAATATTCATTCAGAAAAGGATATTTATTAATCGCTGTTTCCCAATCCTCATTGTTAATTAATTCAACTAAATCTTTGTATTTTTCCTTTATAATCACTTTCCCTCGAAAAACTGTATAATTCCCCATGTCATATGTAATCTCCTTTCCTGTAACTTTTAAAAAAATACCTACATCTTTTCATTTCTATATATTTCCACAGTAATTGAAAAAAGGATCTGTTCTGATCCTTTTTCTAAATTTATCTATAATACACAATTATACTTGGTATATAGATAACAACTAATAAACATATCATATAAATTGAAAATATATTTAATGCGCTTTTTCTCACTTCATTTTCTTTCGCTAACATTATTTTAATTGCATTAACTAACATTCCTATACTTCCAAATAAAATTATAACCACCCTAACAACTTTCCCTGAATCACCCATAAATGATCTTGATACTTCAACCAATTCTTTATTATACGGAATAACAAACGGAACAACTAATAACGCTATTAAAAGACTTAGTAATATTATTGGTTTTAATGGCTTTTCTTTTATAAAGTGTATTAGTGACTTTTGATTCATTTTCTTCTCGTCCTTTCTTATTAAATTTTAGAATGGTAATAAATCGTCCATGTATTAGATAATGCTAATTACCTATTTTTTATAAAAATCAAATCCCAAAATACGATAAGACCAAACAAAAACCCCAACAAACTCCACCCATTGAGAATCAAAACAATACCACCCCTTTCTATACAAAATTCAAATTTGGTTATAATTCAGCCATTTTAAAAATTCTTTTATCGCAATCAATACAATACGCAAATTTACTGTCCTTATAATTTAAAGCATCATGAAAATCTCCGTTCTCACGTTCGCTCCCATCGAAATTGTGTCTCCAAATAGAAGAACCAGATATTTGTACTTTCGTATAATATCCTTCGCTAGAACCACAGTGAGGACATTCATCTATTGGTGCTTTGACTTCATTCATTTCATCCCCTCATTTCTACGCAAAATTCAAATTGTATTATAATAACGCTTTGGTTTAAATTTTTTGTTTTTCCCATTCAGTAATACAAGCTGATTCAATTTCCTCAAATTCTTGTGTTTCTTCATCAAGGTCAATAACAGAATAGCTAGGTACTACTAAAAATTCTTTTCCGCAAACGTTACAATTAGGGTTATCAAGTGCATAAACCCCTTTAATTGTGTCAGGATTTTGCAAATCAAAATCAGCATTTTCAAAAACTACAAGGCCATTACACCCTTTAACGTTACATTTATGTGCTTCAATTGCCATTTCTCATTCCCCATTTCTTAATAAAATTCACTACAAACAAAATCATGAAAAGCATTTGCAATGTTTTCCGTATCAGCATAAGAAACATTTTGTTTCAATGCTTCTATTAACAATGGTTTTTCGTCTTCAAAATCAATTGCATAATCCATTAAAAAACTCCAGTTCCATTTTGGAATCGCAATTAAACAACTATGTTTCATCGTATGTTCACAAAAATATACTGTTGGTGATCCATACTCTTTTAACACTTCAAGCTCAATACATTTCATTTTTTAAAATCCCCTTTTATTACAAATTCCGTTTAAATTCTTCTAACCTATTAATTTTTAAAAACAATTGATTTTTTATTTGTTCTTCATTAATTATTTTCAATACTTCTTTACAAAGCGTAATTTCTTCTATTACAGATTCTTTTTGCCTTTTATTCCATTCAATTTGAGTGTTTTTCATAAATAATTCATTATTACTATTTGAAAGTTTGTATACAATATTTTTATCTTTATAATTTATTAAAGCTGAATGATCTCCATACTCCCCACAAAAAAAGTTCCCATATTTATTTTGTATTTCCTGTTCATTTTGGTAATACTCGAAATTTCCTTTATTAAACAGAATATATACCCTTAATAATTGCATGTTATATTCATCAAACTGTTGCTTATCTACTTCCTGAAATTTAGAACCATAACATTCAAAACAAATTCCATCCTCAACATGTTTATAACTTTCAATTTTCCCAGTTCCTTTACATTTTTTGCATGGGATCTTATACATATTCCATTCCCCTTTGCAATTTATTTTGTTAATACCATTATACCATAATACACATTGAATGTATAGTGAGTATATATTAAAAGAAAATAAAAAAAGGAATCAAGTTAGATTCCTTTTTTCAAAGCTATTTAGAATGGTAAATCATCATCTGATATGTCTATTGGCTGGTTTGCATTAGAAAAATTAGTCTTATGAGGTTGACCTTGTTGACCAAAAGAATTATTATTAAAACCAGAATGATTGTTATTAAAACCAGAATTGTTAAATTCCGAATTATTACGATTTTTCGGCTCTAAAAATTGTACACTTTCCGCTAAAACTTCGGTTACATAAACACGTTTTCCATCTTGCCCTTCATAATTTCTAGTCTGTAATCTCCCATCTACCCCAGCGAGACTACCTTTCTTTAAATAATTCGCAACATTTTCAGCTTGCTTTCTCCATATCACACAATTTATAAAATCAGCGTCTCTTTCTCCTTGCTGGTTTGCAAATGCACGATTAACAGCTAAAGTAAAGGTTGCTACAGCAATACCATTTGGGGTATAACGCAAATCAGGATCTTTAGTTAAGCGACCCACGAGGATGACACGATTCATCATCTGAAACACTCTCCTTTTAAATTTTTAATAAACCCATTTGCATTTTTATATAATCCTAATTAAATTTTACATTCATCACAATTGCAAGGTTCTATACTTCTAATCATTTCAAGAAGCTGTTGTTGAGTGTCTTCTCTAATGATATGAATCCCATAATCCGCATCACTAAAATAATAGCCTTTTTCTGTATAGCACCAATAACCTTTTTCTGAATCCTTGTAAACTTCTTCAATCTTAGGTTCGTATTTTTTAGGTATTTTTATAGATGTTCTGTTTTCCATTTTGAATACTCCTTATTAATTTTTCCATTTTTTCTAGTTGTATAAGAGGGATCTACATAGACCCCTCTTATACTTTTCTATTCTACAGGTTTAAAAATCACACAATCTGAATAGTCACCTTTAATTTCCGCTCTATATACTTGCCCATTTATTAAAATTAATTCTCCATTTACAATTGGTAAGTATTTACTCATACGTTTTTTATGTTGTTTCTCTTCTTCACTATAAAAAGATTTTATCATTGTACCGCTCTGTAATCCCCATAAAACCCCATCGCCTTCTTTTAAATAATCCTGTTGTAAAGATACTTCCCCCTTCACGCCCTCTACTTTGAATTTATTTTCTAAATCGTGAAATCCCTTTGAAATATTTAGTGTTCTCATTTTGCCCCCGCCTTTTTAAGAATTTTTTTATTCCTTTTATATTAACTAACCTAATTATAACACACTATATATTGAATGTATAGTGAATATATAATAAAAACCGTGAAATAATAAATTTTTAATAGAGTTGAATCAAGACAGATCATATATCAGTTCGTGCCGAAAGCTGTCGTCGTATAGTAATTCGTCCCTCTCTCCAATACAAGGGGCATGAAATTTTTTAATCATTGTGTTTCGTTTATGCTTTCCCTACGCTACGCAACTTGCATTTTCATTGTAGCAAATTGCTCCACTTGTAAAAGCCCAACTCAACATCAATTCTAAAAATTTTCATGCTATTCCCTTGATCTCCATTCGCTCCTCATTACGTATAAGCCGACAGCTAAACAGAGAATAACCTTTTAAAACCTTCTCAAAACCCTGTCAAAACCAATACGAAATGAGGAATTTTCATGTTATTACCACAGTTTTCTTTTTATCAATTAGAGATTAAAAGCACTTGTCCACAACAAGGTGTTACAAATTCCACGATAGAAACATTCATGGGTTATGGAAGTGCTGGATGTAAAGCCCATTTTACTATCCAAGATTTCTTGAAAATCAACAACGAAAACGATTTAACCATTATTCATAATGAAGACCGAAACAATGAAATTTATCCTTATATCTGGTCAGGAATTCACAAACACACTTTCGAGAAACTTGAAATCACTATTACTTGCAAGCAATTTGCTGATGCGGAAGACCACTACAGAGTATGTACACATTGTAATGAGATTATGTTCGAAGGGTATTGTATAGACGAGGGATTATATTATTTTTGTTCTGATGGATGCTTGCATACAAAATACACACCAGAAGAATATCAAAAGGCGTATGAAGAAGATTGGGCTTACTGGACAGATTGGCATTAAAAAAATCAAACATCTAAATAATTCAGGGAGGTAATTAACATGCAAGCACCAGTAGTAGTTTTAGTGGAATACGAGTTTTATAACACAGGAGATAGAGATAGTGAAGTATATCTATTTAAAGATATACAAAAGGCTATACAATTTGGAAAAGATTGTACAAAAGAGTACTTAGAAGGAAGAAATTTAACGGAAGAGGATTTTCAAAATGGTTCAGACACATTTGAAATAGATGAAGGTAAAAACAATTACTCTTTTGTATCGTGGGATGACACTGATTTTAATAGATATAATGTATTTGTTTACAAAGGAGAATTTGAAGATGATAGTCCAACATTAAAACCACCACAAATATAAATTGCATATACAGGCGTAGAGGGGTTTATCCCTTCTACCCTATAAAATATACCTCTAACCCGCTAAAGGGCTGTATGCCCAAAAGAAGTGGCGTGTAAAGGGGCAAAAAGTTTTTTAATCGTTGTGTTTCGTTTATGCTTTTCCTACGTTACGCAATTTGCATTATCATTGTAGCAAATTGCTTCACTTGTAAAAGCCCAACTCAACATCAACTCTAAAAAACTTTTGTGCTATTCCCTTGACACGCCACTACGGAATCCCTATATGTGGATCACACTCCAAAACCACATACCCATTTATCCACCTTCACCCATTTCAATTCCCCTTAATTTTTCAGCCTAAAAAATCCAACTTCCATTTTCCACAATTTGTACATATGAATATTTCTATCATTACTATTCCCTCTAATTCTTTGAACTTATCCCCTGGTATATTTTCCTTTTCTACAGCATACACCTTCAAATCCACATAATCATGTCCACAATCCAATACCTCATTTGATCCATCATATAAAAATGATATTCCTTCATAGTTATCACAAATATATTGAATCAATTTTGTTGAAGGAACTATTTCACTCGATAATACTATCCCCTTGTATTTCGAAATATCCAAATTTGGTTTCTCATTCATAATTTTCCCTCCTTAAAGTTTACTTTTTTAATCTATCATGGAATGTGGCGCTATTTACGTCATAATTAAATTTTTCAAAATCAAAGCTAAAGCTTTTGAAGTTTCAGTTTAATATTTAAACTAAATCCAATTAAGAATCAACCAAAATAAAAAGATTTGAAACACCGAAACAGCTAAAATTTCATTAAAAAGAAGTATCGAATTATAAGCTTCCATCCTATTATTTTGCATTTTATTTCCCCTCACCCTTGATTTGACTTAACTCAATTTTACTATATACTCAATATATATTCAATATATAAAAGAGACTTTTCCAAAAAAGTCCCTTTCCCCTTCATTACTTACTTTGATAAGCGCAATCAAAACCTCTTTCATCAAAAAATCTAATAATCTGATAAGGGTTAACAGATACATATTTACCTATTTTAGAATTCGCTAAATTATATAAAACTGTTATTGCATTTAGTAATTCTTCTTTCAAAAACGAGGTATTTGATTCTTTTAATTTAATTGGAATATTATGAGTAGAATCTGAAATTAATTTAATCCAAACTTCACAATCTCCTTTTCTATAAGTTAAAGATCTTATTGCAATTAACGACTCATATAACACTATATATCCTAAATCAAATAATCCTTTATTACATAGTTCTTCCATAGCTTTATCTAAATTAGGAATAGCTCTTAGTTCTATATCTTTATCAACAATAGAAAAACCAAACATAATAACCCCTCACTTTTCAAAAATAAATCTTCATGTTATGAGCGAACCACAAAACTTTCTAATTCTTCTAATAATTTTTTCGCGCC
>NZ_JAKUEU010000123.1:0-10207 GCF_022663075.1 Bacillus cereus group sp. BfR-BA-01441 | reverse complement strand
AGAATAAAAAAGGCCCTGACCGCTTCTATCCACGGTTCGGGCCTCTCTTCCATCTTAAAAAGGTGCTTTTTATTCTTTTTATTCTTTTTATTCTTTATCTGCTTTCCCGAGCTCATAGGCCTCGTTCATAACTTTCATTAACAACTCTAACACCGGCTGTGCCTTCTCCATATCAAGTGCAATTCCATTATCATCTAAAATTGCCTTTGCTTCCGGTAAATGCTTCATTGCGATTTGTAAAAACTGCATGCTTTTTTCGTTCATATTATGCTCTTCCTCTCCATTAAAACTTTCACATACAATAGTGTAACACGCGTACTACCCTTCGTATAACTCTTTATATTTTTTCATGTGTGCCAGTTGCTTATTTAAACCGTATTCTAACGGAGTATTTCTTTTTATTGAAATTACCTCGATAGCCTCATCTCTTACTTCGTTATTATTTTTATTTACTTTATCATCCGCGCGTAAAAGATTCATACCTTTTTCCCATAATGACTGTTTACCACTAAGTAAATTGTATATACCAAGATGCGCCCCGTTCGTTCCATTTTCCCATAAGTATTCACATACATCTTCAACGTAAAGTAAATCATTCCCCTTTTCCTCAATCGTACAACGGCACTCTTTTTCACCTAATTCTGATAAAATAAGCTGATGAAACATCATAAAGGACGGTTGCCACGGTCCATATAATGTTGGAACTCGAAATACACTATATTGTAAATTCCCTTTTTTCAATCCTTCTTCTACTTTCAAAAATAGTCGCTTATTTTCGGATTCATCTGTACTGCCTACTTCAATAGAAGAAATTAAATTTAACTTCACTTTTTGTTCTTCACACATTCTTATAATTCGCTTTAAATATTGTAATATGACTCTTTCATTCCGAAATCCACTTTGCTGATTTGGCTCATATAAGCAAAAGTAAACAGTATCGAATCTCTCTTCCTCAACCGATCTCCATCCATCTTCATCTCTTATCGAATAATACGTAAATAATGCATTTCGCCCAATTAATAATAACTTCTCTTCATTAATTTTCGTCATACTATCGAATTCATCAAAATCAAGACCATATACTTCCACTTCTTCTGCAATCATTTTATTTACAAGGTGATAACCTACAAACGTAAGTGCACCTACAATTAGCACGCGTTCCATACCACCAACCCTTTCCCTCTGAAACAAATAGCTCCTCATTTATGTATATGGGAGCTTCATAATTCTTCTTCATATTTTTTAAAGAAATCGGTCGTTTGCCTAACCATTTTATATTTCACATCTTGCAGATGGAACAAGACAGAAGTATCACATTGATTTAGTTGCCTCATTTTCTCATATCTACGCAACTGCTGTTTTCTTCCTCTTTTTTCTTGTGTTGATACGAAAATTTTAACAGGTACACAAGATGGAAGAAGCGTAAATGATTTCTTATTTATTTTTGATTCTAATTCTTCTTCTTTCGCATCATACGCCAAACTTAATTCCTTCACGAGTCTCTTGTAAAAAAACTTATGCTCTTTCTCAAACTCCACATATTCTGGTAAATCTAAACACGGATTTAACATAATGACAGAGCGTATACACTCAGGGTATTTGTTCATCATTTCGAGTGCTACAAGTGCTCCCATACCATCTGCCATAATGTGCATTTTCGCATTCAATGTCTCTTTTCTCAACACAACGTCATATAAACGTTTCGCTAGACGAACAGATTGGTCGTTTCCCCAATGTCTTCCGTATAAATTAGAAGAAAAGACTGTGTAGCCTTGCTCAATAAGGCCATGTAAAAAATAAGATCTACCCGCATGCTGTGTCCATAAACTTGTACCATTCTCAATAAAGTAGTTATAATCACCGAGGAGCATAACAGAAAATCCATTTGGCTTCTCCGGTAAATAAATGACACATGGTTCTTTTTCTAAGTAAAAAAAACGTTCCGTAATACTCATTTTTCCCCCGCCTTATTTTCTAAACATATAAAACCACTCTTTTATAATGTATGAACGGAATGCAAATTTGCGTTGAAAAATCTACAAATATTTTTCTATATTCTTTTTTCAATTGTGTTACAATAAGGACAGATTGAACGAATAGAGGTGTAAAATATGCGTTTCATTTGGGCATTAATTTGGTCGTTCTTACTTGTACATATGATGAGCTATGTAATCGGCTCTATGACTGGCGGTACATACGACTTTAACCAAGCGTCTATTTTCTCAGTTGTTCTTGCTGTGTTAGTACTAGCAATTTCAGCTGCAATTCCAAACGAGCCAGTAGAACAACACTAAAAAAAGAGTCCGGATTTTATCCGAACTCTTTTTTATTTTTATTTCACATGAACGACTAATTCGTTATTTTCTACATCAACAACTACGTGACTATTATCAGTAATTGTTCCTGCAATTAATTCTCGTGCTAATTTCGTTTCCACTTGACGCTGTACGTATCGTTTTAATGGACGAGCTCCGTACATTGGGTCGAAACCGGCTTCCACAACAAATTCTTTTGCTGCATCTGTTAATTCTACTGTAATGTGACGGTCAGCTAGACGACCTTGTAGTTCTTTTACAATTTTATCAACAATGCCTTTAATTTCATTCGTTGTAAGAGGTTTGAATAAAATAATTTCATCCACACGGTTTAAAAATTCAGGGCGGAAATGTCCTCTTAATTGCCCCATTACAAGGTCTCTTGATTCCTCTTTAATGGAACCATCTTCTTCTAATCCATCTAGTAAATGAGCAGATCCAATATTTGAAGTCATAATAATAACTGTATTTTTAAAGTCCACTGTACGACCTTGCGAATCTGTAATGCGTCCATCATCTAACATTTGTAATAAAATGTTGAATACTTCTGGATGTGCTTTTTCAATTTCATCTAATAAAACAACGGAATATGGTTTACGTCTTACCGCTTCTGTTAATTGACCGCCTTCTTCATATCCTACATATCCAGGAGGTGCACCAATTAAGCGAGACACGGCGTGTTTTTCCATATACTCAGACATGTCAATGCGAATCATTTGCTCTTCACTATCGAATAAAGACTGGGCTAACGTTTTTGCAAGTTCTGTTTTACCAACACCTGTTGGTCCTAAGAAGATGAAAGAACCAATCGGGCGGTTCGGATCTTTAATACCAGCGCGAGCACGAAGAACTGCGTCTGACACTAAGCTTACTGCTTCCTCTTGTCCGATGACACGCTCTGATAAGATTTGCTCTAAGCGTAATAATTTCTCGCGTTCACCTTCCACGAGTTTCGCAACAGGAATACCAGTCCAGCGTGAAACAATATCTGCAATTTCTTCTTCACTTACTTCCTCACGTAATAAACGATTTTCTTGTTTATTATGCGCGCCCATTTCTTCCGCTTCTTTTAACTCTTTTTCAATTGCTGGAATTTTCCCGTGACGAAGTTCGGCTGCTTTATTTAAATCGTAATTGCCTTCTGCTTCTTCTAATTCACGACGCAAACGTTCTAAATGTTCACGTAAGTCACGAACTTTGTGAATGTCTTCTTTTTCTTTCTCCCATTTCGCTCTCATGCCACTTGCAACTTCTTTTAAATCCGATAATTCACGTTGCAATGTTTTTAGACGCTCTTGGCTACCACGATCCGTTTCTTTCCCAAGAGCCGCTTCTTCAATTTCCAGCTGCATAATGCGGCGCGTTACTTCATCTAATTCTGTTGGCATAGAATCAATTTCTGTACGAATTGTTGCACACGCTTCATCAACAAGGTCAATTGCTTTATCAGGTAAGAAGCGATCTGAAATATATCGATCTGATAAAACTGACGCTGCTACAATCGCACGGTCATGAATATTTACACCGTGATAAATTTCAAAGCGTTCTTTTAATCCACGTAAAATTGAAATTGTATCTTCAACAGTTGGTTCTTCTGCTAATACTTGTTGGAAACGTCTTTCTAGCGCTGGATCTTTCTCAATATATTTGCGATATTCATCGAGCGTCGTCGCCCCGATACAATGCAGTTCACCGCGCGCAAGCATCGGTTTTAACATATTTCCTGCATCCATGGCTCCCTCTGTTTTACCAGCTCCAACTATTGTATGAAGTTCATCAATGAATAATAAAATGCGTCCTTCACTCTTTTTAATTTCATTTAATACAGCTTGCAGACGCTCTTCGAACTCACCACGGAATTTCGCACCTGCTACGAGCGCACTCATATCTAACGCAAAAATCGTTCTATCTTTCAATCCTTCAGGTACATCCTTTTTCACGATACGCTGTGCTAGCCCTTCAACGATTGCTGTTTTACCAACACCTGGCTCCCCAATTAAAACAGGATTGTTTTTCGTTTTACGTGAAAGAATACGAATTACACGTCGTATTTCACTATCACGGCCGATTACAGGATCGATTTTCCCTGCTCTCACTTCCGCCACTAAATCACGGCCATATTTTTCTAACGCTTCATAAGTTGCTTCTGGATTTTGACTCGTCACTCTTTGATTCCCCCGAACTGTCATTAAAGACTGTAATAAGTTATCTTTCGTAATATGCAATCTTGTAAATAATTGATTTATATCGCCTTTTTCTTCAGAAAAAGCAAGCAATACATGTTCTACTGAAATGTAATCATCCTGCAGTTTTTCTGCTTCTTTTCCTGCTCTTACAAGAAGTTGTTGCAGAGCGCTCGTTACATACAATTTTCCAACTTCTGCACCGCTCCCCGTTACAGAAGGTTTCTTTTTAATTAAACTTTCAGCACCTTGCTTTAATGCTTCTATATCAACATTCATTTTTTGAAATATACGTACTGCTAATCCATCTTGCTCTTCTAATAATGCAAGTAATAGATGAACAGTATCCACCTCTTGGTGATGATGAGATACCGCTAAAGATTGGGCACTCATAATCGCCTCTTGTGTTTTTGTTGTCATTTGATTTAAGTCCATCTTTACAGCCCTCCAAAAGTTTGACTTTCTTTGACCTTTGATTTGATTATACGCCAACTGACTTTTTTATACAATAATTTTGCCTATGTATTTTCAAACTTATTATTTGAAAAAGAAAAAGAGAGCATTCATTATACTGCTAAAAAATACGGTAAATGAAATTACAATGTGTAACGACAAAAAAGCCGCAATAATGATTGCGGCTTCTGTTACGGTTTTCTTTTATATGTCCACTGGCGGTTATGATTCGTGTTATCCGGAAACTTTTCACCGGCAGTTAATTTCACCATTTGCGGATCTTTCACCATACTTCCCGTTTCACCAATTTCTACGTAAATGCCATCATTCGGCGCTTTTTGTCCAGAACGAAACCTGCGATTTTGTCCCATCTTCATTCTCCTTCCATGACGTCTTGCCTCATTAGTATATCCATTTTAAAAGAAAGCTTTTCTGTCATGTTTAGGAAACAGTACTACATCTCATTCTTGTACATATATATGAATGACACAAGCGTAAGCAGGGATTTCTTTCCTACTTGTAGAAAAAAAAAGAAACCAACCTACTCTAGGCTAGTTTCAAAGGAGAGTCAAACATATACGAGAAGATTACATGTTCATTATATGCCTCATCACACGAGCAATGTAACCCTTTTCACAATTTGTACATAATGAAAGAAACATTGTTTGAACTTTCTAAAAAGATGTTGACTTTTCTTAATTTCCAACGATAAATAGTAGACACCACAGCACTTTGAGACGTAAGATGGATATATAGTGAAATTTCCATCTATGGTGATTTCACCGAGTCTAACCTCTTATTTCTGCATATTAAAAACGGAAATACAGATAGATACAAAAAAATTATTATAAGAGGTGAAATTATGAACAAACAACATTTAATCGCATTAGACTTAGACGGCACTTTATTAACAGACAACAAAATAATTTCCACTCGAACGAAACATACAATTGCAAAAGCAAAGGAACAGGGACATATTGTTGTTATTTCAACAGGACGTCCATTCCGTGCTAGTTATGATTACTATAAAGAACTTGATCTTAACACACCTATCGTAAACTTTAACGGCGCTTACGTACATCATCCTCTTGATTCAAACTGGGGAACACATCACTCTCCTCTTGAGCTAGCAACAGCGCAAGAAATTGTCCGAGCTTGCTTTGATTTTGGCGTAAAAAATATATACGCGGAAGTAATGGACGATGTGTATGTTCGTGAAATTGATGAAGATAAAAAACACATTTTCGAATTCGGCTCTCCTAAGATTTTTACGGGAGACTTATTAAATATTTTAAACGATCATCCAACTTGCTTATTAATTGACGCACATGACGAGCATTCTACTGCAATTCGTCAACATTTAACCGATATGCATGCGGAAGTAATCGACCATAGAAAATGGGGCGCACCTTGGCCGATTATTGAAATTGTGAAAAGCGGATTAAATAAAGCAGTTGGATTACAAAAAATTTCTAGTCATTACAACATTCCACAAGAGCGAATTATCGCTTTCGGTGATGAAGATAATGATTTTGAAATGATTGAATTTGCTGGTCACGGCATCGCAATGGGAAATGCCATCCCTGAATTAAAATCACTCGCAAACCATACGACGTTAACGAACGAAGAAGATGGTATTGCTTTATATTTAGAAGAGGTTCTTGGGTTGTAATCTAAAAATTCCCTACTTATAGTTTCCTGCCAAATGTCCATACTATAAGTAGACGCATGAGACATTGCGTCGATTGTTTTCAGCTAAATAAAGGGGGTTTTTCGAATGGGTAAAAAGAACAAATCAAAACGTTTTATCCAACAAGGAGCCGATGCTGTTATGAAGCATGATGCAAGATTCCCGTACAGAGGTACATTAGCTGAGGCAGAAAAAGCAAGAAGCAACTCTTCTTTTGGAGGGGTTTAAATGGGGAACTTACTATTCCAACAAGCTAGAGACGCTGTTGAAAATGCCGTATCTTGTTCAAGCGGTACTGAGCAACAAGATCTCGTGTATAGAGCAAAAAATGCTTTGCAATCCGCTTACGCAAACTCTTCAACTGCTGAAAAAGTTCAGCTCCGTGAAATGCAAGAGCAATTGCAAAACATTACGAATTTACATTAAAAAAGAGGACCAACTTTGGTCCTCTTTAATCTTTCCGAAACAATCCGAACACCCCAACTGTTTGCAGTATATTTGTAAATGCACCTGGGTCCACTTGTTTAATAATCCTCTCTAATTCGTATAACTCATAACGAGTAATAACCATCATTAACATTTCTTTATTTTCATTCGTATAAGCACCTGTTGCTGGTATCGTTGTAATCCCTCTTACTAATCGCGAGTGAATCGCCTTTCTTACGTCTGCCCCATTCTTCGTAACAATTAATGCTGTAATCTTTACATGACGAGTATGAATTGCATCAATAATTCTCGTTGATACATATAAAGTCACTAGCGTATATAACGCTTTTTCCCATCCATATACATAGCCAGCAGCGATAATGATAATTGCATTAAAAAAGAAAAAGTATGTACCGACAGGCTTATCTTTTATTTTTGATAAGATCATGGCGATAATATCTAATCCACCTGTAGAAGCACCCCACTTTAAAGCAATCCCTACTCCAATTGCCGAAATAATCCCGCCAAAAATCGCATTTAATATGATATCATTCGAAACCGCTCTAACAGGGATGATTTCTAGAAACAGAGTCATAAATATAACACAAAGAAAACTAAAAAAGGTGAAGGCCTTCCCAACCTTTTTCCACGCTAAAATAACGACAGGAATATTAAATAAGCTAAACAATACTCCCGTAGATATGTGAATCGATAAAAAATCACCTAATATTTGTGATAATAATTGAGACAATCCAGCAAAGCCGCTCGCATACACTTTTGCTGGCGTTAAAAATAAATTCATCCCAATCGCGTTTAATAAACCTGCGATGATTACAACGATTAACTTCTTTATAAGTTCAGTATAATTCAACTTCAAATCCATTTCGAATCCACCTTTACCCTTCATAAATGCACCGCTATACATAGTCTTTACGAAAAAGGAAATGATAAACGTACAACGTTTAGAAATGGAGTTGATACATATGCCACATACGAGTGATAACGACAAAAAAGCACGCGATAATAACGCAAAACGCACACAAAAAAATGAGCAAGAGCAAAAAAATATTCAGCAAGGTAAACGTGCATACTCTAAAAAGACCGATCACCTTTGATTCCATCGTACATCAACAATTATGTTGATGTACTTTTTTACATTTTAAAGGAAAAAACATTAAAAATTCACTTCATGTTCACTTCTATATTCTACAATAGCGATAACATATTCGGATGAGGTGTTGGCATGAGAGGGAAACATATTTTCATTATTACTGCACTAATAAGTATATTGATGCTATCTGCTTGCGGACAAAAGAATGGCTCAGCTACAGTCGCTACAGCAACAGACTCCACCATTACAAAGGATAACTTCGAAAAACAATTGAAAGATCGTTACGGAAAAGACATGCTATACGAAATGATGGCACAAGACGTCATCACAAAAAAATATAAAGTACCTGATGAAGAGGTAAATAAAGAAGTAGAAAAAGTAAAAAAACAATATGGAGATCAATTCAAAAAAGTATTAGAAAATTATGGTTTAAAAGATGAAGAGGATTTCAAAAATCAAATTAAGTTCAAACTTGCTATGAATGAAGCGATTAAGAAAAGCATTACAGAAAAAGACGTAAAAGACCACTATAAGCCAGAAATTAAAGCGAGTCACATTTTAGTAAGTGACGAAAATGAAGCGAAAGAAATAAAAAGTAAACTAGATGCTGGTGCTTCATTTGAAGAATTAGCAAAACAAGAATCACAAGATCTGCTATCAAAAGATAAAGGTGGAGACCTTGGATACTTCAATTCAGGTACAATGGCTCCTGAATTCGAAACCGCTGCCTACAAACTAAATGTTGGACAAATTAGCAATCCCGTAAAATCATCAAACGGTTATCACGTGATTAAATTAACTGATAAAAAAGCTTTAAAGCCTTATGATGAAGTGAAAGACTCTATTCGCAAAAACTTAGAGGAAGAACGTACTGCTGATCCTGTATTCAGCAAAAAATTGTTACAAGAGGAATTAAAAAAGGCAAATATTAAAATAAATGATAGTGATTTGAAAGATACGTTTACTCTTGTTTCTCCGCAAGGAAATTAAAAAAAGCACAACCTTATCTTTTTAAATAAGGTTGTGTTTTTTAATCTTTCACCAATATTTCCAACTTTTTCTTCAAGCTTTTGTAATGCCAATTGATGTGATCTAATTCTATCTCCACTTCAATTAGCGCATCTATTAAGTCTTCTTTAGACTGTTGTGAGTTCATAATATTTTCAAGTAATTGTTCGAATCTTTCAGTGCTCTCATATATATCATGTAAATCAACTGCTGCTATTTCGTGTTCTTTTTCAAGGGATAATACCGAGAGACTCTTTATCAATTGTTCCAGTACATTATCTTGCATTTTCGTACCTCTCTTTCAATATCTCACCATCATAAGAAATTATAAGATATACTGCGTTATAAAATTTCATATACACACCTTTTCGTCAAAGCGTATTACTCACACTTATTTTTGTTTAATAACTCAGATATCTAATCCCGGATAGCCCCTAAATATTAGGGCATTCATTCAAGCCCATTGCTAATTATCATACTTCCAATTATCTATAAAGTTTCTATTTCACGGATGCTCTCTAGTTTCTTTATACTCATCAATAATATATCCTGAATAAGTAGTAGCCTGCCTCTCATATCCAATTCTCGTTAGTCTTATATCATTAATCCATTGGAAATAATGCGTTAGTTCATGCGCAATAGTAAACAAATATCCTCCCAAAGCGTCATCTTTCCCTCTCTTCTCTAGCTCATCGTAATAATCTCCTGTCGAAATACGAATATACGGCTCATCATTTCGATCAAATGGTTCAAAGAAAGTACCATAGACCAACTCACCATCCATCGCCTTTATTTTATATGAAGATTTCACATAAATAGGTACTCTAATTGGAAAAAAATATTCTCGGCGTATCCATTTACAAAACTCTTTAATAGCTCTTCTCACTTCAGGATCAACATCTTTATCGAATTTTACTCGTAGTCCCATGCGATGACTCTTCTCTTCTAGATTATAATATTTCCGCCAATTTGTTAGTGTCCAAATATGCATATAATCATCCTAATTATTTTATATTTTTAA
>NZ_JAKUEU010000122.1:0-10392 GCF_022663075.1 Bacillus cereus group sp. BfR-BA-01441 | reverse complement strand
AAAGATACGATTTGGACAAAAATTGAACAGTTGGCAGAAGAACAAGTGAAGAAACAGTGGAGTGTTTAATTTTCTTTTTAACTTAAAAAGCTAAATGAAGTTATCAGATATAGGTGGGACGGGATAGAATATAAGGGAATTAATTTTTTATGGCAAGAAGCATTCCACATGTTTTAACGTTCTAACCAATCTGTAATATTTATGGCTACAGTATGTTAATATATGAGAAACAATATTTTTAATCGTAGGAGGAAAATCATGAACAGCGACTTTACCTTGGCCATACACAGTTTAACTTATTTAGCTTTACAGCCAGACCGGATGTCAACAAGTAATGCTATTTCAGAAAGTGCAGGTGTTCATCCAGTACGCATTCGCAAAGTACTAAGTTTGTTAAAAAAACATAAGTTTATACAATCGAAAGAGGGGACTGGTGGCGGTTTTATTTTCGCTCGCGATTTAGATGAAATTAATCTTTGGCATATTTATCAGATAACCTCTGAAGGTGCTTTGCAGCCGAAGTGTCCAGAATCAAACAATCAGTGTGTTGTAGGTTCGAATATGCGAAAAGTTCTTTTCGCTATTTTCTTAGGTGCTGAAGAGCATCTAGGTGAATACTTAAAGAATTATACAATGAAAGAAGTTGTTGACCTTATCAATCAAGAGCGTTAAGCGGCTTAATTATTATATAGCCGTGAGTTCTTAACACTTAAATGTAATGAAAAATATTACAGTATAATTTGTTTTTATATCTTTTTTATCGTCACAAAAAATATTTATAGGAAGGTGAAACGGTATGATGTCAAATAATAATCATGTTTTAAAAGTAGGAGATTGGGTTCGTGGAATATCAAATGAAGGTGAATTAATAGTTGGTTATATTGTATCACTTGATGATGTAGAGGATATAGTTACAGTTAGTATTGTGAAACGTGACGGCCAGTACACAATAAACGAAGCGATTTTACTCTTTAGTAAACACGTTAACAAACTCCCTGAATCAAAGGTAATAAATAAGGAACAAATCCTTTATCTTATAGATCTTGCATTATTAACAGGGGATGAAGAATGGTTTATCGAGCTTTCTTCAAAATTAAACTCGATAAAAGAGCTAGTTAATGAGGGATTTTAAAATTTAAACTTTTGAGGGTGCACACAATCCGTCTTATGGGACACAATTACTTTTCGCATAAAAGGAAATGATGTAAAAACGATTCATTACAAACATAGAGATATCCCTGAAGAAGAGCCGAACAAACTACAATTAAGATGATATTGAAGTGATTTGTTTGTGTATTCCTGATAACGATAATTATGTAAATGAGCTGTCCATATGGGGCAGCTTTTTTGTTTTTTGCTCAGTGTAGCTTTTTAAATTGTATATGAATTCAATATTAATAATATATATCCTAAAATTTGGTTTTTGTATTTTGGGATTTTTTTCTTTTTACCTACATTAATTATTTATTAGAATATCTTTTATGTTTAAAATAAAATTTTTTGATAAAAGGGGATATAAGTATTTTTATAATAAGTCACCTAGAAAAACAATGTATTATTGTATTTTTTTACTAACTAATTCAGCTTTAAGCGATAAAAACAATGGCTACATGCTAACTGTAAAATGTTATCCATATAAAATTATTCCTCTTTAATATTTCTGAAAATATAAAAATATTAATTTTATAAATATACACGTTATAATGAGGGCGTCGAGAGAAATTTTATTATCTCTGGAGAAAATATAAAAAATGCGATTATTAGTAAGAAAGGTGTGTGATTAGAGGCGAAATGTATGTAATGTGCTTCAGTGGCTTGTGTGAGCAATATCATCAGTGCTACCGAAGTTATGAAAGTAATGTATAGAATTGAGAAAGAAATGCCTCGCAAATGAAGAGAGGCCGGTTTAGCTAAAATTACTGTTAAAAGTAAAAAAGAGAAACCATTAAAGTAATACACTGTTATTAGAAATGTTGCAACGTATTTATGAAGTCTATTCTATATTGTTCTCTTAAGGGGTCTTTATATAAAGAGCGGATATTACGAGTAAACTTTTTTGTGAACGCTAACAATTATATTAGGACGCTAATTAGCGAATGTTTCAATTTGGATTCATTATGATGAAGGACATACAATGTGGGGCAACTTGTAAGGAATTCATTTTCCAAAAAGGGAATATTTGTTAGTTGCAAAGAGAAATGCAGGAATAGATACAAGGGGGAGTTATTATATGAACGGGAATACTGCAAAGAAAATAGAAGTTCAAGCTGAAAATACCGCACTAAAAAATGAGCAATATGCAGATCCGAAAAAGTGGCATAAGCAGGATACTACATGGGCACTCAGTCTATTTGGAACTGCAATTGGAGCAGGGGTGCTCTTTTTACCGATTAATGCAGGTTCAGGTGGTTTATTATCTTTACTACTAATTACATTGCTTGCATATCCAGTTATGTACTACTCACATAGGGCACTTGCTAAAATGATATACGCTTCTAATTCTGCTGATGAGGGGATCACAGGTACAATTAGAGAGTATTTCGGAAATAAAGCGAGTATCATTTTTAACATCGTATATTTCGGTTCAATTTATACAATCGTACTAATGTATTCGGTTGCGCTTACAAACACTGCAAGTAGTTTTATTGTGCATCAATTGCACATGCCAGAACCTCCAAGAGCTATTTTATCACTTGTATTAGTTCTTGGTCTTATCGCTATACTGAATTTTGGTCAAGATATTACTGTAAAGGTAATGAGTATGTTAGTGTATCCTTTCATAGTTTCTCTACTGTTTATCGCAATATCTTTAATTCCACAGTGGAATACGTCAATGCTTAGTTTTTCAGCTGTTTCAACTGCTTCAACAGGAACAGGCTATTTTGGGACGATATTGATGATTCTACCAATCATCGTATTCTCATTTAATCATTCACCTATGATTTCATCATTTGTTGTGAAACAGAGAGCTACGTATGGAATCGAAGCCACTGATGCTAAATGTGCGCAAATACAAAAGGTTTGTTATATCATGACATTCGCTGTTGTTATGTTCTTCGTTTGGAGTAGCGCATTGAGCTTGACTCCAGATGATATAAAAATGGCAAAAGAACAAAACTTATCAATTCTTTCATATCTTGCTAATGAGCTTAATTCGCCTGTAATCACTATTGCAGCTCCAATTATTGCTTTTGTGGCTATTACAAAGTCTTTCCTTGGCCATTATATAGGAGCATTTGAAGTAATGCGTGACATGATTATTAAGTTTGGTAAATCACGTGGAAAAGATATTGAAGAAAAAACAATTAAGACAATAATTCTTACTTTTGTTGTATTATCATGCTGGTTTGTTGCTTATACAAATCCAAGTATTCTTGGACTTATTGATTCTCTAAGCGGTCCTTTAGTTGCTGCTATCTTATGTCTATTACCGATGTATGCGATTCAAAAAGTGCCAGTACTAGCTAAATACAAAGGGAAAATGAGCAACGTATTTGTTATTATTGTAGGTGTACTTACTGTCTTAGCAAGTATTAAGTCATTATTCTAATTCACTACTGTTGGTTTTAGTATCAAAATAGTTGGATCTGAGAAAATAAGGAGCAAGTTTTGAATAGTTTTTTTCAAAACTTGCTCTTAAAATATTCTAAGGAATTAATTTTACAAATAAGTTTATTCATATTAGTCATCTAGCGTTTTGGTCATATACTCATCCAATATTATCAAGACCTAAATCGAAAAATTTTAAATATCAAGCGCCTAACGTATTATATATCCCTAATATGTTAGGCGCTTTTATTTTGGATAATAAATTTTGAACCTGAATTTGAATAGTATATTTCTCTATTTGATGCTTATTTAATATTGTAAAATTTGTATTGAAAATTCGAGGTTTTAAAAGTATCATATACATATTCAAACATTTGAAGATGTATATGATACTTTTTGAAATTGAGGAAAAGTAACGGAGGGATTTCAATGGGAAACGAAATGCAACAATTTAAAGCAGATTTCTTTAAAGCCTTAGCACACCCTTTGCGAATAGGTATTTTAGAATTATTGTCAGAAGGTGAAAAAAGCGTAAACGAAATTCAAGATATTTTAAATAAGGAAGGCTCAGCTGTTTCTCAGCAATTAAGTGTACTACGTTCAAAAAATATTGTTGTTGGTAGGAAAGATGGAAAAAGAGTTTTATATTCTTTACGAGACCCTATTATTGTGGATTTATTGGTGGTTGCACGGAAGATTTTCAACAACCATTTAATCGATACGATTTCAATGTTAGAAGAGCTAGATGAAGCAGAAAGTGAAATGATGGCCAAGGAGGGATAGGTTGAGTATTGAGGTTAAGAAAGAAGATATCATCCAACATGGGATTGAAACATTTCGCTCATTAGGAGCTCATTACGTTTGTGAAGTTTGTATAAAAAGTGGAAATTCTTGTTGTTTTTCATGCCAACATTTACAAGATGGAGTTGGATGTCGAAAAAGAAATACTGCTTGTACAGCTTGGTTATGTGGAATTCAAGGTTTTTTATTTGATCAAATAGGATTACTGGATGAATGGAATCGTTTTTGGAGTGAAATTCCAGGACAAATGTTTCGTAGAGATATTACTCCAGATAAGGTAAGGATTAGATCGTTTATTGATACGAAGAAGCTAGATAGTCGAGCCGGAGAACGTTTAGCAGAAAGATTGAAATCCTATGTACAACAAGGTGGAGATATAGGTGAATTGGAGTGTCATTTAAGTAAAACATATAGTAAATATTAGGATGTTTTTTATTTTTGTGAAAAGGACAATTTTCTGTATAAGGGACCGAGAAATACATTTGTAATCCAGATCTATTAAAAATAGAAAAGAAGGGTTTGTAATGAGAAAGTTATTTACAGGAAGGTTTGAAGGATATTCATTAGCACATTTTCAAAAGGATCTTCTTTCAGGAATGATTGTTGGAGTTGTTGCGATTCCACTTGCTATGTCTTTTGCTATAGCCTCTGGTGTTAAGCCAGAGTATGGGATTTATACAACCTGTATTGCTGGAATACTCATTTCACTGTTTGGTGGTTCGAAGTATCAAATTGGAGGACCTACAGGTGCTTTTGTTCCGATTCTTTTAGGAGTTGTAATTACCTATGGATACGAAAATTTACTACTCGCGGGTTTGTTAGCTGGAATTATTTTATGTCTTATGGGAATCTTCAAACTAGGCTCTTTAATTAAGTTTATTCCACGTCCTGTAACAATTGGTTTTACTTCAGGTATTGCTGTTATTATCTTTACGGGACAAATTGCTAGTTTTTTAGGTTTAACAGGTATAAAAAAGCATGAGGAATTTCTAGCGAATTTGAAGGAACTCTTCACTCATATCAGTACTACCAATTTTTATAGTGTTATAACTGCTTTGATTTGCTTTTTTGTTATACTCATAACACCAAAGATTTTACCAAAAGTGCCTGGTTCATTAGTAGGTGTTGTTATTTCAACTGTAATTGCAACTGTATTTTTCTCAGGTCATGTACCTACTATTGGTACAGCATATGGCACGATTCCAAATACACTTCCTCAGTTTGATATACCAGAAATCACATTAGAACGTATAAAACAGTTAATTGGTCCTGCATTTGTTATTGCGATGCTCGGTGGAATTGAGTCGCTTTTATCCGCTGTCGTGGCAGATGGTATGACAAATAGTAAACACAACAGTAACAAAGAGCTTGTCGGTCAGGGGATTGCAAATATTGTTACCCCGTTATTTGGCGGGATTCCAGCAACTGGAGCAATTGCTCGTACAGCGACTAATATTAAGAGTGGGGCTGTATCTCCGATGTCGGGTATTATTCATGGGGGATTTGTGTTATTGACACTTTTACTGTTAGCTCCATATGCTTCACATATTCCTCTTGCTAGTATGGCTCCCATTTTAATGGTGGTAGCTTGGAATATGAGCGAACAAAAACATTTTTATCACATACTCAAAATGAAGACAGGAGATTCCCTTGTATTACTAGTAACATTTTTACTTACTGTATTTACTAGTTTAACAACAGCTGTGGAGATCGGTCTTATTTTAGCTGTTATTTTGTTTACAAAACGTATGAGTAATATGCTTGTTATATCTAAAGTGCTTCCTGATCATACAAAAAAGAATGAAAAATTGTTATCGCATGTGGTAAATAAAGCTCATGATTGTCCACAAATTAGTATTTATACAATAGAAGGCCCATTATTCTTTGGGGCTGCTCAAACATTTGAACAAAATATTTTAGCGACTATTCATTATAAACCTAAAGTTTTAATTTTACGTATGGGAAAAGTTCCTTTTATTGATACCACAGGAGAGTCTTACTTTAGGAATATTGTTCAGCACTTCAAAAAACAAGGTGGCGTACTTCTTATTTCTGGAATTCAATCAGAGCTAAAAGCCAATCTAGATAAGAATGGATTGTACGCTGAGATTGGGAAAGAAAACTTTTTTGATCATACCGGGGAAGCAATTAATTGTGCTTTAGGACATCTGAATACAAGAAAATGTATAGGGTGTAAGCATTTTGCTTTTCATGAGTGTACAGGGCTTTCTCAGCAATCTCAGGAAATCAATACAATAAAGAATAAAGTAAATGCATTAGATTTTTAAAAATTTCACTTCACATACAAAGTTTGTTTGATTTCATCTACTTTTTCATCATTTTATTAAAAAATAGAGAAGAAGAAAGTTTGCTTTGGAGAATGTGGAGAAGATTTTTTACAAGGTGTGAACAAGTAGTTTTTTTATACATTCAACAAATAAGTATCAAACAGTAAGAAGAGAATATTTTCCGTATATTTAAACGGAAAAGGGAAATTAAAAATAATATTTATTTAATAGAATACACGAAAATGAGTGGAGGAAATAAAAATATGTCTAATTTACCAAATTGTCCAAAATGTAATTCAGAATACACTTACGAAGATGGGAATCTTTTTGTTTGTCCAGAATGTGCTCATGAGTGGACTTTAGAATTAGAAGCTGAAAATAGTGAAGATACAAAGGTAATTAAAGATGCAAATGGAAATATTTTAAACGATGGTGATTCTGTAACAGTAATTAAAGATCTTAAAGTAAAAGGAACTTCATCAGTTGTAAAAATTGGTACAAAAGTAAAGAGTATCCGATTAGTTGATGGAGATCATAATATTGATTGTAAAATTGATGGTTTTGGAGCTATGAAATTAAAATCTGAATTTGTTAAAAAGGTATAAATACAATTTTGTTACATCAAAATTAGTTTGAAGTTAATGAATATACACTGTTTTTCAGCTGTACCCCGTGCCCAACAACTTAAGAATTTCGAATTACCTTGAAATGATAAAATGAACTTTGGGTTATGATTCAGCAGAGTTTTTGGGGAGTACCATGAAATTTTAGCTTGCTAGCAATATAGTACTGCCGAAATATTTGAAATAGCTATAAGACTATTCTTTCGATGGTATGATGAAAGATGTGGAAAAGGAATAGGTATCAATCAGACCTCAATATTAACCTTCACTATTAGCAACAAAAAACCACCTCTCATAAAGGTGGTTTTTCAGTATTAATATATTTTAATTAGTCACGTCTAAATGGCCCTTTTGGAGCAATTAGCTCTAAATTAGTACCATCTGAATCGGGGAAGTAGGCAACTCCTGTACCAATTCCAGATTTCTAGCCATCTTCTTGAAAGATAATTGGTTCTCCATATGGGTGCTATCTTATGCCCATCAGGCTAACAAAATGGATTGCCTCTGAAACAAAAAAATGATTTTTATTACTATAAAAAACGTAAAGTATCTGTTTTTAGAAAAAATTAATTTTTATAAATTGATGGAGATATAACTCAATTCTTTTATATATTTAGTTAAATATGATTGTCAGAATGAACTTAAAGTAATTATGATTTCTAGAAATGCGAACTGATGTTTTGAATTGGTTTAAAGTTGCTGGAACAAAATAAAACCAATTGAGCAAAAAAACTTGCAAAAATAAAAAGAGAGATGTATATTAATTGATGTATCAATAATTGATATATCAATTAATATTTTGACAAGAAAGAAAAGGAACATTTTATGAAGGAAATGTTCGTAAATATCAGTGGAGAAGAACGCAAAATACTTATTCATGTTCTATTACAGGTGCAAAAAAATGTAGAGAATATTAAAGAATAGAGAGTGTAGGGGGCAGAATAGTGTGGAAATAATCGCAGCTATTTTAGTCGGGATCGTAGCATTAGAACATTTGTTTATCATGATCCTTGAAATGTTTTTTATTGATTCAAAAGTAGCGAAACGTGCTTTCAAATTACCGAAGCATTTAGAAGGAGATCGAAACGTAGCCATTATGTTTGCAAACCAAGGTTTATATAATGGATTTTTAGCGGCTGGTCTCATTTGGGGACTTGTACTTGGACTCAATCCAATTGGTTATATGGTCCAATTATTTTTCGTGATTTGTGTGGTGATAGCAGCTATTTTCGGAGGTTTCACATCTAATAAATCAATTATTGTGAAACAAGGACTTCCAGCTGTTTTAGCACTGGTTGCCCTTTTATGTATGATATAGAATCAAAGTTTCTCAATAAAAGAACTCATTTTTGAAAAATACGCTATTCTTTCTGTAGAATTATAGGAAAGGATGGCGTTTTTGTATGCCTATTTCTATAAGTAGTGAATTATAACTATTTCCTCAAGGGACTCAACTGCTTTTCAGCTTTTGGATATATTTTCATCCATCTTTGTTTCCTCCTATTGTTGGATAGTGTAATAATTGATAAAAATTTTGATGAAATTGGATTATAACGATTGATCAAAAAAGTTAGTGATTAAAAATATTATTCTTTAGTACATACATTTTTAAGATGTTAAATATATTTCATAATAGTCTCTGTAAGATAGGGATAAGGAGAATAGTACTTTAAAGTACCTATAGCACTTTAAAGTGCGTACTTTTTATAACTTTGAATATCATTCATAATAGCACCAGTAAGAAGAAAACAAGCTTTACGGTACTACTAGTTACCAACGATGTTACAGCAGTTTATTTGGAATCAGATTGATTGAAAGGTTGTACTATATGGCCTAATAATTTCGAAAAAATGTCGGTGTGGCATAAAACAATTATGGAGGTTAAAGATATGAGTACTTCAAATTTGAATGAAATAAGTAAACAAATTGTAAAAGAGGAGGAAACGCTTCAATTTTCCTCTTTTACAAATGAAGATGCCTTGCAACTAGGTTTATTTATCGTTGAAACAGCAAAGCGAGAGGGGAAATTGATTGCTGTCGATATAACGAAAAATGGTGTGCAATTATTTCATTTCAAGATGACAGGGACAAATGCGGAAAATACGAAATGGATTGAGCGTAAAAAACGAGTCGTTTCCCTGCATGATCGTAGCTCGTATTATATGCAGATACAAAGTGAAATAACTGGAATTTCATATAATGAAAAATATCTTTTAGATACTTCGGAATATGCTGCGTTTGGTGGATGCTTTCCTATCAGAATAAAAAACGTAGGGGTTATTGGAATGATAACAGTTTCAGGATTACCACCAGAAGAAGATCACGAATTGGTAGTAAGAGCAGTTAAAAATCATTTGAACCAATAGTTGTAACTAGTCAATAGATAATTAAATTTAGGGGGCAATACTATGCCATTAATCGAGCTAAATACTTGGCCAACCATGTCAACAGAAGAAAAGAAGGAATTTATTTATAGTGTAACGGAACTTACAATAAAACTATTAAAAATTGTCCCTGATAAAATTCAAGTGTTGATAACGGAACTTGAGAAAGAAAACTGGGGGAAAGCTGGGGCTGTAGCAAGTGATGCTACCTTTGCTGTGAAAAGTAGGGTGTCCGATTGGGAGACAAAAGAGTCTTACGATACACTAGGTCGTAACGTTAATGGAATGGCTATTATTAAGATTGATATATGGAATACATTTGATCAAGAGACAAAGGATAAGTGGGTAAACGAACTTACACAAGTAACATCTAAATATACTCATGCACCTTTGGATAAAGTGCTAATTCTTATTCGTGAAATGATTCCAGGGAACTGGGGACAAAGTGGTGTAACAGGAGCTAATGCAGATTTCCTTTCCAAAAGTCGTACATTTTAATCATTAAATAAAAAAGGCAAAAATGAACACATTTCTGTTCGTTTTTGCCTTTTTATTATTTGTCTGTGGTAATGAACATGATCCTTTATATGTTTAAGTAATATTCTCTAAAGTTGCCCCTACGGGAAAGTGTATTTCTTCATTTGAAAGTCTTTTTCGTGGAATGTAGATTTCAATTTTTGAGCAAAATAAGCTAGGTTATATAAATGTTACTTTTTAGTACCTATAGTACTTTAAAGTACGTACTTT
>NZ_JAKUEU010000121.1:0-10406 GCF_022663075.1 Bacillus cereus group sp. BfR-BA-01441 | reverse complement strand
AACCTAAAAAAGAGAAAAAGGTTCAAGAAGTAGCTATACAAAAAGAGACTCTACAAGAACAAGGTAAAATTTCTTATACTCCCATCACACACGAATCTACAAACACAAGTATTCATATTACAGACTTAAAAGATTCTTTAAATGAAGTACAATATAAAATTTGGCGCACAGCTGATGGAAAGGAACGTGCTAAATCTTTTTCTTCTAAAGAAAAAGAGAAACAATTCACACTTCCTTTTGATATAAAGGAATTTGAAGGAAAACGCGGTGAGTTCCAAATTGAAGCAATAGGAATGAAAGAAGATGGGAAAACAATCCCGCTTACGAAATCTACTATTACTTTCGAACAAAAGGTTCCTGTTCTTATGTATCACGCAATTGATGATTATCATGGTCAAGGTATTAAAGACTTATTCGTATCACCAGCTAACTTTGAAGCACAAATGAAACATTTAAAGGACAATGGTTATACGCTTTTAACGTTTGAACGCTGGGGTGATATAAATAAAGTAAATAAGCCGATTTTCGTTACATTTGATGACGGTATGAAAAATAATATGAATGCATTTCGCGTTTTACAAAAGCTAAAAGATGATACTTTTAAACCGGCAGCAACAGAATATATGATTGTTGATAACGTTGATGTAGAAGGAGCATTGTCTACTTCTGAAATAAAAGAAATGGTTGATTCCGGCATTTTCTCGGTGCAATCTCATACTGCAACACATGCAGACTTACCGAAAATTACAAACTATGAGGAAGAGTTAAAAGGTTCAAAAGAAAAACTAGAAAAAATAACAGGTAAGCCTGTTATCGCGATTGCTTATCCATTCGGTCATGTAGATGATAAGGTTGTTACAGAAACGAAGAAGTATTATCAATTTGCGACGACGACAAAGCCTGGGCAATTCATTACGAAGGGTGAACCTGATGAATTGTTAAAGATGAAGCGCGTTCGTATACACCATACAACGACTGTAGAGCAGTTTGCTTCCTCAATTAAGTAAATGTAAGAGCTCAATACATTTTGAGCTCTCTTTTTACTTTATATTTATATATATTTTTAGAATTTTCTTGTATTATATATAGTAAGAAATCTTTCAAATTAAAGGAGATTATACATATGTCATTTGAACAAACGTTAGAGAAATATGCTGCTCTTGCAGTTAATGTTGGTGTTAATATTCAACCTGGACAAACTTTATCAATTAGTGCACCTCTTGAAGCTGTACAATTTGTACGCCTCGTTACAGAAAAAGCATATAAATCTGGTGCAAAACACGTATATGTAGATTGGAATGATGAGACGTTAACACGCTTAAAGTTCGATCTAGCTCCTGAAGAAGCTTTCGCTGAATTTCCATCTTGGAAAGCACATGCTCGTGAAGAATTAGCAAAAGAAGGCGCTGCATTTATGTCTATCTATGCAGAAAACCCTGATTTATTAAAAGGTGTAGAAGCATCGCGTATTGCAACAGCTCATAAAGTAGCTGGAGAAGCAATGAAAGTATACCGTGATTACGTACAAGCAGATAAAGTAAGTTGGTGTGTCATTTCTGTTCCTACGAAAGAATGGGCTGCGAAAGTATTCCCTGACGTAGCGCCAGAAGAACAAGAAGCAAAGTTATGGGATGCTATTTTCAAAGCTACTCGTGCTGATTTAGAAAATCCTGTAGAAGCATGGAAAGAACATGATGAAACATTACATACAAAAGTGGATTACTTAAACGAAAAGCATTATAAAGCTCTTCACTATACAGGTCCTGGAACAGATTTAACAATCGAACTTCCAGAAAAACATGTATGGGCTGGTGCTGGTAGCTTAAATGAAAAGAACGTACCATTTATGGCTAATATTCCAACTGAAGAAGTATTTACAATGCCACTTAAAACAGGTGTAAACGGCCAAGTTTCTAGTACAAAACCGTTAGTATTTGCAGGTAATATTATTGATAATTTCACGTTAACATTTGAAAACGGGCGTATCGTAGACTATAAAGCTGAAGCTGGTGAAGAAGCTTTAAAACATTTAGTAGAAACAGATGAAGGTTCTCACTTCTTAGGAGAAGTAGCTTTAGTACCTCATGACTCACCAATTTCAAACACAAATGTTTTATTCTACAATACACTATTTGACGAAAATGCATCTTGCCACCTTGCAATCGGAAATGCTTATGCATTTAACTTAGTTGGCGGAAAAACAATGTCTAAAGAAGAACTTGCTGAAAACGGCGCAAACGCTAGTATCACACACAACGACTTCATGATTGGATCAGCTGAGCTTGATATTGACGGTATTACTGCTGATGGCAGACATGAGCCTATCTTCCGTAAAGGTAACTGGGCGTTTTAAATTTATTACCATAAAGAAACACATTGGATAATCCAATGTGTTTCTTTATTTATTTGGTCTCAATTCAAATTTTATCGTTCTATTTTCATGCGTAAACTCCGGTCTATACGTAGCGATATACGTATTTTCTTTCGCTACGTCAAATAGCATGATATCTTGAATTTTTTCATCTGGTGCTAACTTTTTACTAATAAAGCTATCAGGGTTATTATATTCTTTAAATCTTGTACCTTTCTTATCGGTAATCTCAAATTCATAAAATGCAAAAGGTATTTCCTTTTTACTATTATTTTCTACTTTGAAAATAATCCCCAAAATCTCCTCTTTCTTTTTATTCTCATCATAATCCGGATATCCTAATTTAACTGAATCGATAGTTACTTGCAAACCATCTACGTCTACTGTCTCCCCTATTTTATACACTTTATCTTGAACATCTTCTTGTTTACTTTCATTACTATCTTTAGTCTCAGTGCAAGCACTTAAACTAAAAGCTATGCCAAAAATTAAAACAATTTGACTTACCTTTTTTAACATACTCTTTCCTCCACATAAGACAATATTTCATATGTATCATAACAAAACGCTTTACTCTTTCTTGTCATATTTTGTCGTATTAATTGTTAACTGCACAAATAGAAAAAAGCTATCTTCTACAAAAGATAGCTTTCATGATGCCGATGAAACCTTAAGCCCAATGACACCCAAAACAATAAAAAGAATACAAAATGCTTGAAATAAACTAATATGCTCTTTAAAAAAGTACACACTGATGATTGTAATAAGTAATGTTCCAACGCCAGACCAAATAGCATAAGCAATACTTAAATGAATCTTTTTCACAACGATGGCAAACACGCTGAAACAAATCCCATAAAACACGAAAATCAGTACACTTGGAACGAGCTTTGTTAAACCATTTGATAGTTTCATCGCAATTGTTCCAGCTACTTCAAAAATAATTGTAACAAGTAATAATAGCCAATATACCATACTAGAATCTCCTTCTCTGTTACCTTATAGAGATTCTAGTATACTACTTATAATCCCAATGAAATATATTTAATTTCTAAATATTCCTCGATGCCGAAATGGCCTCCTTCACGACCGATACCACTTTCTTTAAATCCACCAAATGGTGCTTGTGCAACTGATGGAAGACCATCGTTTAGACCGATAATACCGTACTCTAACGCTTCACTAATTTGGAATGCTTGGCTAATGTCTTTCGTGAAAATATACGCAGCTAAACCGTATGGTGTATTGTTTGCACGTTCGATTACTTCATCAACTGTTTTAAATTTCGCAACTGGTGCCACTGGCCCAAATGTTTCTTCATTCATACAAAGCATCGTATCATTTGCCAACCCAATTACAGTCGGTTGAATGAAATGTCCCTCTAACTCTGCGACCTTTTGACCACCATATAAAACTGTTCCACCTTTTTGAATAGCATCTTCAATATGTTCTTGTACTTTTGAAACTGCATTCTCATCAATAAGTGGCCCGACAGTCGTTCCGTCACCGAAACCGTCTCCTACTTTCAACTGCCCTACTGCCTTTTGGAACTTCTCTACAAATACTTCGTATACTTCTTCTTGAACGAATACTCGGTTTGTACATATACACGTTTGTCCTGCATTACGGAATTTCGAACCAATCACCGCTTCTACTGCTTTATCTAAATCTGCATCATTCATTACGATAAACGGAGCGTGTCCCCCTAACTCAAGCGAAACTTTTTTCATCGTTTGCGACGCACTAGCCATTAACTCTTTCCCGATTTCCGTTGACCCTGTAAAGGACACTTTTCGAACGCGACCATCTTCCATCCATGTATCAGCAATTGCTTTTGCACTACCTGTTACGATATTGATTACGCCCTTTGGAATATCTGCTTCATGGGCTAATTCAGCTAATTTCAATGCAGTTAATGGCGTTTGACTTGCCGGTTTCACAACGGCTGTACAGCCTGCTGCAAGCGCTGGGGCTACCTTTCTCGTAATCATAGCAGCTGGGAAGTTCCAAGGTGTAATAGCAGCCATAACGCCAACTGGTTGCTTCATAACTAAAATGCGCTTATTCGGATGAGCAGCAGGAATCATTTCACCATATACGCGTTTCCCCTCTTCTGCATACCATTCAACAAAACTGTTTGCATAATTTACTTCACCAAGCGCTTCTGCAAACGGCTTCCCTTGTTCCTTCGTCATAATCGCTGCGATCTCTTCTTTATTTTCATCAATAAGCATGAACCACTTTTTTAACTTCGTTGCACGATCTGCTGCCGTTAACTTAGACCACGTTTTAAAAGCTTCATGTGCAGCATCAACAGCTTGCTTTGCCTCTGTTACTCCGCCTTTTGGTACAGTTGCAAATATTTCCTTCGTCGCAGGATTATTTACTTCAATTTGTTCTTGTAGTGTAATCCACTCACCATTTATATACATCGCCTTTTTATCTATACTTACGAAAGTCGCCTTTTTATCCAATGTTTTCTTCCTCCTCTATGAACTTCTTAATTTTTCTAGTAGCAGCAGATTGACTAATTTGCAAAAACTCAGCCACTTTATAACTTGATCCATACGTTTTATACGCTTTAAGAATTATATTTCTCTCTACCTCTTCCAGCATTTTATAAAGGCTTTGCCCCGATTGTTCAACTGCAGCCTCTTGCATAGAGAGTGGCAAATCCTCTACCGTTACAACATCATCAACAGTAATAACAATTCTCTCAATTACATTCTCTATTTCTCTATTGTTCCCTTCCCACGGATATCCAACAAACATTTGTAACGTACTCGGCGCTAGTTTCACATCACGTCCGTACTTTTTATTAAAGTGCTGCAAGTAATGATAAATAAGCGGCAAAATATCTTCTGTTCTTTCCCTAAGCGGGGGAATTGCAATTGGAATGACATTCAAACGATAGTATAAATCTTTCCGAAATGTTCCTTGTTTCACCATCTCGCTTAAATCTCTATTTGTTGCCGCCACAATTCGAACATCTACTTTTTTTAATTCTCTTCCGCCTATAGGACGAAATGTTTTTTCTTGCAATACTTGCAAAAGCTTCGCTTGAATTTCAAGCGGCATTTCACCGATTTCATCTAAAAAAAGAGTTCCTTTATGCGCGGATTCTAATAGTCCCTTTTTCCCTTCACGATTCGCACCTGTAAAAGATCCACCTGAATATCCAAAAAGCTCCGATTCAATTAAATTAGTTGGTAATGCCGCACAATTAATTTCATAGAAACTTTCATGCTTACGGTGACTCACTTCATGTAAATGGCGTACTAATCGACTTTTTCCTACTCCAGTCTCGCCTAAAACGAGAACAGTACTATCCACTACAGATACTTTTTTGATTGTATCGACTATTTTTTGCATAGCTAGACTTTTAAAAATAAGTCCTTCATGCTCATATGTTTCTCTTAATTCTTTTTTATATGTTTTTAGCTGATTATCCATTTCCTCTACCTTTTGACGTAATTGATAGAGTTCAGTAAGGTCGCGAGAATAACTAATCACTCTTCTTAAATTTCCCTCATCATCAAAAACAGGCCTTGTACGAACGTGTAAATACTCTCCTGATTTTGTAGTTTGAACGAGTTCAATTGGCCTCTTTTTTTCAATCACTTCTAATGTCGCTGATGGATAAAAGATTCCATCCTTTTGTAGTTCTTTTACATGCTTACCAACTAACTCTTCTGCAGCTAGTTGGTAGTGCCTTTCACATGTACTATTTACACGTACAACGATCCCTTGCTCATCTGTAACAAAAATTTCGTCAAACGCATATTCAAATACATCTTTTAAATCCATTAACACTCGTTCCTTTTCTGCAACCACCCTAGCCACCCCTAACTTCAAATCCATCGATCCACTTCACTACCTTTATTATAAAGTGAATTTTCTGCATTTAATATAGAGTCAGCTAGAATGTTTGCTATTTATACTTCAGTTTTTAAACGCGAGCGATGTTTGTTTGCTCATAACAAGCTTGCAATGATTCTTCAATTATTGTTAAACCTTCTTCAAGTTGCTCATCTGTAATAACTAAAGGCATTAACACACGGATAACATTTCCATATGTCCCTGCTGATAATAACAGTAACCCACGCTTATTTGCTTCTGCACATAGATTAGCCGTTAACGTTTTGTCAGGTGCTTTCGTCTTACGATCTTGAACGACCTCAAATGCACACATTGCGCCTAACCCACGCACATCACCGATGCAATGATATTTATTTTTCATCTCTTCGAATCGGTTCATTACGACTTTTCCTAATTCTATCGCTCTATCATTTAATTTCTCATTTTCTATTACATCGAGAACAGCTAATGCAGCCGCACATCCTAATGGACTTCCTGCATACGTTCCACCAAGTTCACCTGGTGCAGACTCATTCATAATTTCTTTACGTCCAATGACACCACTTATCGGTACACCAGCACCTAATGATTTAGACACTGTAATTAAATCTGGAACGACATCATAGTGATCAATTGCAAAATATTTTCCTGTACGACTAAAGCCTGTTTGTATTTCATCCGCTACAAATAAGATGCCGTTCTCTGAACAAATGCGGCGTACTTCTTGAACAAATTTCTTACTTGGGACGATAAATCCACCTTCCCCTTGAACAGGTTCCATTACAACAGCTGCAATTGTTTCTGGTGCTACTTCCGATATGAAGAAGTTCTTAAACTCTTCAATAATAAAATCATCATACTGCTCTTCCGTTAATCCCTCTGGGCGACGGTATTCGTATGGAAATGGCGCTTTATATACTTCTGGAGCAAAGGGACCAAACCCAAATTTATATGGCTTCACTTTACTTGTCATCGTCATTGTCATTAATGTACGCCCGTGGAAACCTTTAGAAAATGCGATAATACCAGGTCTCTTCGTATATTTACGAGCGATTTTCACCGCGTTCTCAACTGCTTCTGCACCACTATTTAAAAACAGGACTTGCTTATCGAAACTTCCTGGTGCCAATGCCGCAAGCTTTTCTGCTAATTCAATATATGGCTCATACATCATAACGTTAAATCCAGTATGAATGTATTGATCGACTTGTTTATGGAGCGCTTCTTTAACCGTTGGATGACAATGCCCTACGTTAATTGTCCCGATTGCTCCTGCAAAATCAATGTACTGATTGCCATCAACATCTGTTACAAGAGCACCATTGGCAGATCGTACAAACGTTGGGATGCCGTTACTTACTCCTTTTGGTACTATATTTTGACGGCGTTCTAATAAAGATGCCGCTTTCGGTCCTGGAATTTGTTCATTTACTTTAGCAAATTTTTTTGTGTTCATTGCGTACCCCATCCTTTTCTTTACATTGTTTTCTCTTTTTATTGCAAAATATATGCCAACTTTCTTTTCTAGCATTTATCCTATATTCTTTGTATCCAGGCATAAAAAATAAGTCTATAAAGACTCATTAAGAGTCTTTATAGACTTATTTTCCTTACACATTAGACTCTTCTTTCTCCCAGAAAAACTCACCCGATTGAGAAATAAACTCTCCAACAGAATCTAACACTAAATCAGCAAGTGGTTCTAATGTTGGACGGTCTCCTGTACCAGATAGCACCCCAATTGCATAGCAATCGCCATTTTTAGCTAAATGTAAATCAGTTGGCGTATCTCCAACAACCGCAACCTCACATGATTCTAAATTAAATTTCTCACAAAACACTTCTATAATCTTTTTATCTGGTTTTTGCGCAGGGAATGTATCCGAGGCTATAATATAATCAAAAAAGTTCTCCAACTTATATTGTTTTAAAAATAATTCTGTTGGTGCGAAATCATCCGCCGTGACAACCCCTAATATAAATCCTTTATCTTTTAATGCCTGTAACACTTTCGGTAAGTCTGCTGTCATTTTCATATGCGAACGATGCTCATACATAAGGGAAAATAACTTCTCACTTACCCACTGATGCATCTCTTCTTCTCTAGCAGACTCAATATAATTACAAAGCCCCTTCGCTACATCAAGGCTTGTTCCAGCAGCTATTGCACTCCTTGGATTAACAAATGCTCCCTCTACACCAATCTCTTCTAATAAGGTCTGCCGCATTGTACTTGGTAAATGATATAAACTTATACATTCAGCTACAAGTTCTTCAGCTACTTTTATCCATATTGAATGAAAATCCATTAATGTCCCATCTTTATCAAATAATATTGCTTTTACCTTCTCCATAGCATCCTACCTCTCATTTCTTATCTCTTCCAGTGTATCAATAAAGTATGGATGTAAAATAAAAGAATTGTAAAAATACCATAAAAATCAAACTAACTCCCAATTTACAATTCATTTTAACAAAGTAAAAAAGGATGCCTTTACAGGGCATCCTCTTGATGTTCAGGAACAAATAGTTCTAAACAATGATATATATTTTCGAATTCCATCGGTGCATCTCCACCATACTCACCATCTAAATTAATCATTAGTTTATCTGGTGAATGTACTTTAATTCGGTTCGCTTGTGTATATAACACTTTTGGATTATTAATATGTTCACCACGTTGTGCTTGTGTTGCTGCTTTAATTAAATCAGCGATAGAACCTTTTTTCAGTACTAATAGGTCAAATAACCCATCGTTAATAGATGCATACGGTGCTACCTTTTCAAATCCACCTACTGAACGAGTATTCGTAATTAAAAACATCGTAATTTCTTCTTGTAGTAACTTTCCATCATACTCAATTTCAACATATGTCGGATGCAATGATGGTAACATCTCGATACCTTTTAGGTAATAAGCAAGCTGCCCTAATACTGTCTTTAACTTACTCGGTACTTCGTATGTTAATTCTGTAATACGACCGCCACCAGCGATGTTAATAAAATATGTATCGTTCGCTCTACCAAGGTCTAATGGCACTGTTTTTCCTTCGCAAATAATATCTGCTGCCTCTTCAATAGAACGAGGTACACCAATTGCACGTGCAAAGTCATTTGTCGTTCCAACTGGAATAATTCCAAATTTCGGACGGAATTCATGCCCAACTAAACCGTTTACTACTTCATTTAACGTACCGTCGCCACCAGCCGCAATAACAACATCAAACTTACGATCCGCAGCTTGCCTCGCCGCCACAGTAGCGTCTCCAGGACCCGTTGTCGCATGACAAGATGTCTCATAGCCAGCTTGTTCTAATTTTTGTAATACTTCTGGTAAGCTCTTCTTAAATAGCTCACGCCCAGAAGTAGGATTATAAATAATTCTTGCTCGCTTCATCATTTATTAGCACAGGAAATTTCTTTATGTATCGAAAAAGAACATACTGAACTTCTGTTCAGTATTCCCATGCCTACCTCCTCTCATCTTGCTATCCTTCTTTTATCCCGCTCAAACAGGCAGTAAGAACCCGATTCGTGTAGTCCATCAAAAGTAAATATTCATTTCAATGGTTTTTTATTTGACTCCAAAATTTATCCCGCTATTTGCGGGCAGTAAATGCCCGATTGGTGAGGGCTAATAATCAGTGTTGGATGAACCTCCCACTGATTAAAGTTTCACTTTATTTCTATCCATTCTTCCATAAAAATTTACATATAACGAATAATAACTATCTATTATTTCATGAGATGAAAAAAAACCTCTATGTTTAGATTTATCATTATTCCCACCTTTTTGCAACTATCATACCATAGTTGCTATACAAACATTTTTCCACTTTTGACAGTTAATCAAACGTTTGTTTAAACGATTTTGTCTCATTTAAACAAACGTTTGATTAACCTAGAAAAACACCCATGTACGGGTGTTTTTCTGCTTAATCTTTAAAAGTCACTACTATTATCGCTTATTAATCTCTTCAAGTAAGATTTTGTTAACAAGCGGTGGATTTGCTTGTCCTTTTGTAGCTTTCATAATTTGACCAACTAAGAAGCCAATTGCACGGTCTTTACCGTTTTTAAAGTCTTCGATAGATTGCTCATTATTATCAAGAATTTCTGTTACAACTTTACGAAGTGTACCCTCGTCAGAAATTTGAACAAGACCTTTCGCTTTAAC
>NZ_JAKUEU010000120.1:0-10969 GCF_022663075.1 Bacillus cereus group sp. BfR-BA-01441 | reverse complement strand
TTTGGTATAGTATAGTGCCCCAAAACAAAAATGTAGAATTTTTATTTTGGGGTAGTTTCTTTTCTTAGTGGGATAGGTATGGGGAAATTAAAAAAAAGAAAACAGGCTGTATCGAATAGGTAATAGTTGATTTTAGAAAAAAATATAAAATCGAGTTGACATTCATCGCTACTCAGTCATACAATGTAGTTGTAATAAGCAATACTGAGTAGTGTTGTTTCTCAAAATATTTTCAGTAGACAATAGGTAATAGCGGATTATAGAAAAAATTTGAAAATCAGTTGACATTCATCACTACTTAGTCATACAATGTAGTTGTAATAAGTAATACTGAATAGTGTGGTTTTACTCAAAAACTATTCAGTAAAAAATTCGCCTTAGTACTCTGTGATACTGAATATAAGTCAGACAGAATAGGGGGTAAAGGAGGATCAGGACATGGAAAATTTAACTGAAATGCTGAAAGGTTCACTGGAAGGGTGTGTACTGGAAATCATTAGTCGCCGTGAAACGTATGGCTATGAGATTACCCGCCACCTGAATGATCTTGGGTTTACCGAAGTTGTGGAAGGTACGGTGTATACCATCCTCGTACGATTAGAGAAGAAAAAGCTTGTGAATATTGAAAAGAAACCATCAGATATGGGACCGCCTCGTAAGTTTTATTCATTAAATGAAGAAGGCCGCCAGGAGCTTGAATTGTTTTGGAAAAAATGGGATTTTGTATCGTCAAAAATTAACGTCTTGAAGTCAAAATAGGTTCATAAGATAAAATGTTCCGGCCGATATTTTGAGAATTTCTTGTTCGGTTTTATAAAAAAGGAGGAAAATAAGATGTTAGAAATGTTCAAAAAGTTAATTGGTGATAAAAAAGAGTACAAAATGATGATGGCACGAGTTGAGGCTCTGCCAGAGGACTACCAATTTGTATTTAAGAAAATTCAAAACTACATGTGGAATTTTTCAGCGGGTAACGGGATGGATATGTTACACATACAGTATGAATTAATCGATTTGTTCGAAGCGGGTGCAGCGGAAGGAAGACAAGTGCTTGACATTACTGGGGATGACGTGGCTTCCTTTGCTGACGAACTAGTGGCAAATGCTAAAACTTACGTCTCCAAGTATCGTGAAGATTTGAATGAAAGTATTATGAAGAAATTGAGAAAAAAATAAATGGAATAAGTAGTACCGACTGATTAGCTGGTTACACATATGAATTGCCATCATAGCTATTCAGTTATATTTTTAATTCGGTACTAAGTAATACAGAATATCAGTGATACTAAATAGATAGAGGTAAATAAATAGTCTTCGCAAAACATTTTTATAGGGAGGAAAAAAGTATGAGTCATGCAGTGATTTCTGTAAAAGGTTTGAAAAAATCCTTTAAAGACAAGGAAGTTTTAAAAGGGGTAGATTTTGAGGTGCAGCGTGGAGAAATTTTCGCGCTGCTAGGCTCAAATGGAGCGGGAAAGACGACAACGGTCAACATCCTTTCGACACTAATGAAGCAAGATAGCGGTGAAGTAAGTATTTGTGGATTTGATGTACAGAGTCAACCAGATTATGTTCGTCAAAGTATCAGTTTGACAGGGCAGTTCGCAGCTTTAGACGGTATGCTGACTGGGAGGGAAAACTTGATAATGATCGCCAAATTACGTGGTGTTTCCAATCCCGCTCAAGTTGCTGACAATCTACTTGCAAGATTTAGCCTGACTGATGCGGCAAACCAAAGGGCAGATCAGTATTCAGGCGGGATGAAGCGCCGGCTTGATATCGCGATGAGTTTGATTGGGGCGCCAGCAGTTATTTTTCTTGACGAACCAACGACTGGACTTGATCCTGAAGCGCGAATCGAAGTGTGGGATACAGTCAAGGAACTTGCTGGTAGCGGTACAACTATTTTGCTTACGACTCAGTACTTGGAGGAAGCAGAACAACTGGCAGACCGTATCGCTATTTTGCATGGCGGAAAAATTATTACGACAGGTACTCTTGCTGAACTAAAAGAGATGTTCCCGCCAGCAAAAGTGGAGTATATCGAGAAGCAACCGACATTGGAAGAAATATTCCTTGCGATCATTGGCAAAAAGGAGGAGATGTAAATGAAAAGTAAAACAGGTGTATTACTAGGTCGTTTAATGCGTAACATTATGCGCAGTCCGGATACAATTATTACAGTAGCGATTACACCGATTATGATGATGCTATTATTTGTCTACGTGTTTGGCGGCGCAATAAAAACTGGAACGGAAAACTACGTTAATTATTTATTGCCGGGAATTTTGCTAATGGCTATCGCATCCGGTGTAGCTTACACTTCCGTGCGACTCTTTACGGATGTAAAGAGTGGGCTGATGGCACGTTTCATTACGATGCCTATTAAGCGCTCATCGATATTGTGGGCTCACGTTCTAACCTCTCTGGTTGCTAATGTACTTACTATCGTGGTGGTTATTCTTGTTGCACTCTTAATGGGTTTCCGTTCCAGTGCTAATATTCTAGATTGGCTCGCGGTAGCTGGGATACTTGGGATGTTTACGCTGGCGCTAACATGGCTAGCTATCATTCCAGGATTGAAAGCGAGGTCTATGGAAGGGGCGACTGCTTACTCGTACCCGCTAGTTTTTCTTCCATTTATTAGTTCGGCCTTTGTGCCTACCGAAACGATGCCAAAAATTGTTCGTGCGTTTGCAGAGAATCAGCCTGTAACTTCAATCGTGAATGCGATTCGTGCTCTTTTATATGAAGGAACTGTTGGAAACGATATTTGGATTGCGCTCGCTTGGTGCGTAGGTATAATGATTATTTCTTACTTTTTCGCCAGTAAAGCATTTAAACGTCAGTTAGGGTAAGAAACGAGATAAACGAAACCTTCAGGAATAATATATATTTAGAAAAGCACGGGAGATTTTCCGTGCTTTTATTATTTATCATGCTCTCATTGTAGTAAATGAAATGGTATTTAAAAATAGAATAATTGTCCATAAAGCTTAATATTTGAGGCTCACTGCTTATGGAATGTATAAGCACACTCGTTTTTGTAAATCTGCTAATACTTCATCGGGAATTTCTTTGATTTTAATATCCTTCCCTAGAAAAAGCAGCCAATTTATTATTTCCGTCATTTCATCGGGATTGTTAACATTGATAAAAGTTTGTAAAATGGCTGTGGATTGGTAAGGATTAGTATAAGATATTGAAATTTTTAAAGGATGGTATTTTTTGAACTGGGCAATTGCTGTCGGACCAAGTTCAAATACAAGGTTAATTGCTTCGTCCTTCTTACTTAGTTTTTCTAAAATCTTTTTCTTATTTAGCCTTTTGTTCGTCGTGTATGGTTCGATATTAATGAGATCATCGACAGGAAACATCATCTTCTTTTCTTTTTTTAAGTCAAACCCTTCAATGATCCAATGGCTTTTTTCTTGATAAAGGTGCAATAGATAAATTGGATAAGACTTGATTTCTTCATCTTCTTTCATAGTAATCAATAAATGGTTATCCAAAAGAAGGATTTGAATGAGTTTTTCTAACATAGGATGGGGGAGATCAGAAAGCTCAAGTAGATCGGGATTATGAGGGTTAGTCCCTTGGAAAAGCAAGAGTTGATTTAAAAGAACGAGATCATCTTGCTGGGTTTCTGAGATGAGTCCTAGTAGTTTTTCGGCTAAAGATTGACGACTCTTTAGGTAGGGAAGTTGTTGATTCCTTGTAGCCATAAAGGCAATAAAAAGAGCTTTCACTTCATTATCAGTAAAGCGAACAACGGGCAGGATAGAGTTGTGCATAACAAAATATCCCCCGGTCCTCCCAACTTCAGCGACAAGTGGCATTCCCATAGCTTCAATTTCTCTAATGTCTCTAATAGCTGTCGACCGTGATATGTTAAATTCTTGTATAATTTCAGAAATTGTAAAGTGAGAGCGGTTGTTGATATACCGCATAATTGTATTAATCCGTTCAACTTTTTTCATTTTAGTCTCCTAAACAGTATCATTTTTTGACATGGTTTAAAGGTATTATAAACGTATCAGATGAAAAGATAAATCGTTTGATTAATAAAAAAAGAGGCAGGTTTTGAATATGAAAAATTATTCTATAGAAGAAAAAGATAGCTTTATTGTGTTAGGTATTGGAACTGAAATTAAGAGTGAATACACAGACTTTGCTGGAATAAATAAAGAAAAGGAAGACTTTTGGTCGGCTGTTAAAGAAGATGGAAGGCTGGACACTTTAAAAGCTTTAGCTACAAATGAATACATTTTTTCCGTGAGCGAAGCGGTGAATAACAAAATGATGTATTATGCGGGTGTCATGACAGAAGCACAAATAGAAGAAGAATCTAGAGTGATTCAGTTTCCGAGGGGAGAATACTTAGTAGTGAAAGGGGAAGACAAAACGGCTAAAGAGCTAAGTAATAAGCTTACTGGCATCGCCTTCGGTCAAGCTTTACCAGAAGCAAAGGATTTTGCCTACGTTGGTGGACCGAATACAACGGTTGAGATGGGACAGAGAAATGGCTTAGTATTTGGTGAAATGTGGATTCCGGTTGTTAGGAAGTAAAGTGATAAAAGGTGCGAATATAGAAAGTAGAGGCTAACGATCTTGTATTGTTGGCCTTTTTGAAATGAATATAATATTCATATACTGCTACACAGTATGTTCTGATGAAATGGAATAAAAGGGAATTGCTGTAAGGTGGTGGCAGATTGAATAAAAAAAGATTATTTGAGCTATTCATAGTAACGTTTGTTTTTCTATTCCTTCATGTAAGTACATTTACTAATGAAAAATTTAACGATAAATTGGGATCTTTTACTTACATTGTTTTATTTCTTATGCTTACTATCAACGCTATATTTATAGAAAGGTATTTTGGTGATATACAAAAGTGGATTCGAAATATTACATGTTGCTTTGCTTTATTCGTAGTGGTTTTAGTAGCTCTATGGATAGGTTATTTTTAGTCCTTACTTAAGAGAATGAGAAACATGTGATTACACTACATTTGATCCGATACTATTACTTAGCTGCATCGGTTTATATTAATCTTTTCTCTCCTCAATCATCATAAAATGTACAATAGGAAATTTTATGTAAGATAAAGAAGGAAGGTTTACGGTCAGCCTGAGTACTTTGCTAGCTTTTGCGCTTGTTTCACTTAGTATGGTGAGCCTATTTTGATTTATCTTATTTCTCATTCCATTACGTAGGGGCGTATGGCAGGATTTATTTTTTTTATTGAGCATCATGCTTGGATTTGTAATTCATATAAATGAAGCAACTTTAGTATTCACTCAAAAATCCATTGTCTATGAAACAACTAGATTTGTAAACGGCTTTAATAGAAAGATGTCTATTGTATTTTTTGCGGCAAGATTAAATAGCTTTTTTGTTACTTTACAATAAAGTATACTTAATATCAGTAATTCATGTAATTAGGGGTGGTTTCTATATTTAGAGAAAATACAAAAAGGATACTTCTGTCATTAGTAACAAATCCAATACTAATAATTGTATATGGGATTTTTTGTTATGAGTTGGCCTTATACTGTAAGTACGGAAGAATGAATTATAATATTTACATTTTGTTATTATGTATAGTACTTTTTATATCCATAACTACATTTACTACAATGCGGGTGATAAAAAATAGAGAATATGAATCTAAAAAATTAACAAATTCAATAGCATGGAGATCCATTTCTATTATCATTATTGTTGCAATTACATCATTTTATGGGATGCAGATTTATAAAAGTGCAATAAATTACAATGGTAAATTGGCATGGTTTATAGAAAAGTTAAAACATGAAAGGTCAGTTAAACTTAAACATAATAATATATATAAGTCTGGAGTAGAAGGTATTTTTGAAGATATAAATAAAAAATATCCTTTGCCAAAGAAATTGTATATGGCAACTGATTTTGATCTTACATTTCATTCAGATGGAACAATCACAGCGTTTGATACATTTGTTTATGGGAAAAATGATGATGGGAAAGAAGAAACTTATTTAATCTCTTATAATAAGAAGAAGTCAGAAGATATTACTATAATACGAGACGGATACGCAAAGCCTGATTATAATGATGATAAATTAGTAGAACCTTTAATTGAAACGGTTAAGGCGATTCCAGTTAAGCAAACGGTTAGAAAATGGAATGAAAGTAAGTATGGGTTGATTTATTATGGAAAAAGAAATTGGGGATCCAATACAGAGGGAATTATTAATATTACTGAGGATGGTAAGGGACAGAGTCTTAAAAAAGCAGCTTCTGATATCATTGGATATACTGTATCTATATTTGTCCCTGGAAAAGAGCAAGAGCTAGTCCCTGCTAGATATAATTTAATAAGTGACGCAAGTTGGAGTAAATCAAAGACGCCTCCAAAAGAAGATATGCTTAAAGAGAAGAAACAACAAGATTTAAAGAATGAAAAAGAACAGTTTTTCCTATCGAAAGAAGTTGGTTATAAACTAAATATGACAGATAAAGCATTAGGGAGCGCCTTTTATTCATTAAGCAAGACTAGTGATGAAGGGAAAACATGGGAGATTATCAATCCAGACCCATTTAATGGGGGGATTGGTAGTGTATCAGGAATCACTTTTATAAATGATAAACTTGGGTTTTTAGGAGCAATTAGGCCTTCTGGTAATGAAGGAGAGTTATATCGCACAGATGATGGGGGAGTATCTTTTAAAAAGGTAGAATATCCGCCGCATGAAGTGAAATTAGATCATACACAGTCCACAATAAGTCCTTTTGATTCACCTAGTATGCCATATGAGAAAGATGGGGTTTTTAATATGTTAGTTGGACAAGGGGCAGATGGAGACTACAATGGCGATAGTAGTGCACTTTATCAATCAAAAGATAACGGAGAGACATGGGAATTTGTAGAAGAAGTGAAAAAGAAATAATCAGAATTTTTTTGGGAAATAAGGTAACTACTTAGCTATACATTTTATTTAGAAGTTTGGTAAGGGGTATAATTCCAGCCATGAAGATAAAAATGGACCTATACCTCGCTGCCTTTCTTTGTTTTATTTCTTATGCTTACTATCAACGCTATATTTATAGAAAGGTATTTTGGTGATATACAAAAATGGATTCGAAATATCACATGTTGTTTTGCTTTATTTGTAGTGGTTTTAGTAGCTCTATGGATAGGGTACTCTTAGATCCTTACTTAAGAGAATGAGAAGTATGTGATTACAATACATTCGATCCGATAATATTACTTAGCTGCATCGTTTTATATTAATCTTTTCTCTCCTTAATCATGATAAAATGTACAATAGGAAATTTATGTAAAATAAAGGGGAGGTTTATGGTCAGCCTGAGTACTTTGCTAGCTTTTGCAATTGTTTCGCTTAGCATGGTTTGTTCACCTGGGCCTAATATGATTTACCTCATTTCCCGTTCCATTACGCAAGGACGTATGGCGGGATTTATTTCTTTATTGGGCATCATGCTCGGATTTGTAATCTATATAATCGCAACTATGTTTGGACTTACAGTTCTATTCGTTGCTGTTCCCGCTGTATATGAAGCAGTAAAGTGGGCAGGTGCTGCTTACTTGCTCTGGCTCGCCTGGAATTCGATTAAACCGGGTGCTACATCTATTATGGAACCTCGTATGATTTCTAATGAGCCACCAAGGAAATTATTTCTGAGGGGACTCATGACGAATCTTCTGAATCCAAAGATTGCTATTTTGTATGTATCATTTCTACCTCAATTTGAAGATCCAGAGAAGGGATCGTTGCTTTTTCAAGGTGCAGTTTTGGGGCTTACGCAAATCACTGTTAGCTTTATGGTTAACCTTGTAATTGTATGTACAGCAAGTAAAATTGCAAAATGGTTTGGCACACGCCCGACGTGGCTACGAGTACAGCGTTGGCTTATGGCAAGTGTTTTAACGGGGCTTGCTGTACGTCTTGCTTTTGAACGTCGACAGTAAGAGCCTCTTTACCGTCAGTTTCTATAATATAACCTAATAAATATTAATATAATTTATGTATAGTAGATATTTACCTTATAAAATAAGGGGGGAATATTATGACTGAGACAAATGAATCTTCAGGAGTCAATTTGAAAAAAGATGTGAAGTTTTCTATTATAATTCCTGCACACAATGAAGAAAAGTACATTAGAAAATGTTTAGATTCAATTGCAAAGGCATCAGAGGCATATAAAGAGCAAACGGAAGTTATAGTTGTTTTAAATCGTTGTACAGATAAAACAGAGGAAATAGCAAAATCTTATAATTGTGTTACATTGAAAAATAACGATAAAAACTTATCTAAAATTCGAAATGCAGGGGCTAAAATAGCTAGTGGAGAAATAATCGTTACTATAGACGCTGATACCATAATGACAGAGTCTATGTTGTTTAATGTAGATAAATATTTAGCTTCAGGTACATACATTGGTGGTGGGGTGAATGGTAAGTTTGAAAGAATATCTTTAGGAATATTTCTCTCCGCAATGTTAATCATAATCCCCTTACTTTTTAAGTACGGAGCTATATCTGTAGGGATTTTTTGGTGCTATAGAAAAGACTTTATGGCAATCAACGGATTTAATGAAAACATGCTTATGGCAGAAGATGCAGATTTCGCTAAACGTTTAAAAGAGTGGGGAAAGAAAAATAATAAGAAATTCGGTACTATTAAAAATGGAATGATAACTTCATGCAGAAGATTTGATACATATGGAGACTGGACTTTACTTAAAAATCCAAAAGTAATTTTAGCTTATCTAAAAGGAAATGATAGAAAATACGCAGATAAGACATATTATGATAACCAAGAAAGATAAAAATGGAGAAAATCGGCAGAGGATAGCTAGTACTTTTTTAGATATGATGAGAATCCAACTTAATTTAATAGAAATTATAAGAAAACCATCAATTTGATTATCCTTTTTCAAATTGATGGTTTTTTATTTTTGAAATAAATATGTATTTTTTATAAAAATATTTTTTGACCCCCATAAAACTATGTATTCCTCCGAATATGTATAGTGAAGAAAATAAATAGAAGAAAAATGACTATGAAAGAATATAGAAGCATTAATAAAATTACTAGATTAAGTGGGCATCTAAAATAAAAGGATGAAATTACTAATTATATAGAGGAGAGTTATTCAAGGATTGCAGATAAAATAGAAAATGAATAAGCAAAACGAACGGTAGAAAATAAGAAAGTAGATAAAAATACAAACTTAACTGTAGTGCCGAGAGAAAAGGAAAAATCATCAAGAAAACGTTAGATTCTAAAAATATAGCTAACAGTAAGAAAACAAGACCGAAGAAAAGTACCAAGAAAATCTGGTTAAATGGTCACTTGTGTAGTGGCCATTTTGCTATTTGAAGGAGGCTGGGAGATTACAAGTGTTGAGTTTAGTAATGAAGATCTTAAGAAAACCGAAAATAGAAGATATCGTATGTAACATACAAAACAACGAAGAAGATAAAGAAGCATTTATCGTACAGTATCAGCCTTTTATTAGAAAATCAATTTCATCTGTCTGCCGCCGATATATTACAGAACAGGATGATGAATATAGCATTGGATTGTTTGCGTTTAACGAAGCAATTGAACAGTATTCCTATACAAAAGGAAAATCCTTTTTAGCGTTTGCTGATCTTCTTATAAAAAGAGATGTAATTGACTATATACGTAAGGAGTCTAAACATAACTTTGTCTTTTTAAAAGAAGATGAGCAAGAGGAAATGTTAGAAATGCAAGTGTCGCTTACGGAGTATATGAAAGAGATGGAAAATAGTAACCGTAAGGAGGAAATTCTTCATTTTCAAAGTGTGCTAGCTGAGTTTAAAATCACATTCTCAGAGCTTGCTAAAGAATCTCCTAAGCATCGTGATACGCGTGAGCACTTAATAGAAATTGTAAAAATTATTATAAAAGAAGAGGAAATGATGGAAGAGCTGTTCCGAAAGAAAAAGTTACCGCTTAAACATATTGAACCGCGTGTTAGGGTAAGTCGTAAAACGTTGGAACGACATAGAAAATACATTATTGCAATGTGTATTATTTTTGCAAACAACTATACATATATTCTGGATTACATAAGAGGGGAAAAGCATGATGAATAAAGGAATTGTGATGGATATAAAAAAGCATAGCGTAGTTGTTTTAACACCAAATGGAGAGTTTATTACGTGTAAAAGAAAAGGGGATTCTTGCATGATCGGGGAGGAAATCTCATTTGATGAGCAAGAACAAAAAGCATCGCATTTTTCGATCCCTTCCTTTTTAAAACCTGCATCAATACTTGTTGCTTGTTTTCTATTTGCAGTGCTGTTTTTCTACAACCAACCAGAAGAAAAAGTATTTGCTTACGTCTCAGTTGATATAAATCCAAGTTTAGAGGTGAGCGTAACAAAGGATTTTCGTGTTATAGATTTACAGGCTTGTAATGATGATGGAAGGCGTATTTTAAAAGAATTGAAGCAATGGGAAAATAAACAATTACAAGAAGTAATACGTACTATTATAAAGCAAAGTCAAGAGGATAAGTATTTAACGAATGATAAGCAAGTTATGCTAACAGCAGTTGCAAAGGACAAGGCGCTAGAACCACAGTTAGAAAAGGCAATGAAAGAATTGAAGAAAGAATATGAGTTAAAACATATTACAGTTGAATATCAAAGTAGCACGATGCAAGTACGAGAGAATGCTAGAAAAGCTGGAATTGGCACAGGTGTCTATATAAAGCAAGAGAATGAGAAAAACAAATCGCTTACTCCTCCTGCCACGCCGCCTAATCCGGTGGAAAATGAAGAAGAGGTGCAATCACAGCCGGAGTCATCTCCTGATGCATCAATGGATTTATCTCCTGTAAAAGAAAAAAAATATGAAAAGCAAGAGCAGAAAGAACAAAAGAAAACAGAGGGACAGCCATCGAAGCAAATAAAAGAAAACAATGG
>NZ_JAKUEU010000119.1:0-11171 GCF_022663075.1 Bacillus cereus group sp. BfR-BA-01441 | reverse complement strand
TTAACCAAAACAGGTTATGATTGCGATAATATTAAGTATGATAACTATAAATCAAGCAATAAATCTTTATTTGTTGAATGTAGTTCTGTAATTAATCAATTAGAAAACATACATATGTTATTAGACTATGTATTAAATCCTGTAATTGAAGAAGGGTATATTTCGTTAGATGAAAATGGAAAGTACGTTTTACCAAGTGGTAAAGAGCTAATTAATGGAAGTAAATGTGAAATATTGTGTGAGGTTTGTGGGAAAAATGAATGGATCTATACTTTGATTGAAAAGGACAATGAAAATTACTATGCAACCTCATTAGGTTCTGGGACGTCTATTGATGGATTGAAGGTTAGAATAAGAGAATGAAATATATAGGAATTAAGGATGCTCTAGTTGTATCTGTTAATTTCTGGTTTGTGATATTCGGTTTATTAAGAGTTATTTATATGTATTAGAAAAAGCCCACAATATATATTGTGGGCTTTTCATGGGGATTAATTTTAATGACAGTCATTAAAATTAAACCTTTAACAAATTCGCATACTTACATTCTATTACATGTTTTTCTGAATAGCAACTAAAAAAGAGAAATGAAATTTATAAAAAACGGCCTTTGAAATTCGCTTGTAATACGTTTTACAAGGGCTTTAATGAATATATATTCGAAAGGTGACAAAACCTTTATATGGACTGTTTTGAAGGTTTTAATGATTGGTGTTTAGTTCCTCTTTGATTTTTAGCTGTACACTTGGATGTTCAGGTGGCAATAAATCCATATCATACAGTTTTGTTTCAACTTTTCTCATGGTTCTGTAAAAATCTTTTTGAAGTTCGCGTTCACCTAACCTCATGATTTCCCATCCCTTTTTTCTTAAAAAAGAATCTCTAATAGCATCTTTCTTTTTAGACTCTGGTGTATTGTGGAAAATATATCCATCCACTTCGATACACAACTTCTTTCCATTTGGGTGATATAAGGAAAAATCTAAAGTGTACTTGCCTACTCTTTCTTGAACACATGGATATACTCCTAAGTTTCTTAAATTATCATATACTTTTCTTTCTAATTTATTTGCACATTTTTTTCTGTTGATAGAAGAAGCTGGATCATATGCTGTATTTTTAGTTGTTAGGTTAGCTAAAGCATAAAAGCATATTGTACAAATTAGAACAACTAAAAGAGCCATCGTTTTTCTCCTTTTTCTTATTTGTATAAGCAATAATTACTCAAGTATTGCATAGGTTATTATCATCTAATGAATTAAATTTTACTTAGTTTGTAACATAGGTTCTTACCTAAGTATTATTACCTATGTTTTACCTGTCCAAACGTAATAAATTGAGGAATTTATAAAGATATTGTTGGGGCGGTGAGGTCGGAAGACCGAAGAAAGCCCCAATGCCCAACTTTCGATTTTTTTATACATAGTAAATCAAAAAAAATCGAATTTAAATTTATTATTTAAAGGAGAGGTTTTTTATGATTGCTAAATTGAAAAAAGTGTGGGAAACATTTAAAGAAGAGCAAGAAGAAAGGGAGCTAATTAGGATCTTAACTGAAAGAACAAATAAGGCGTTTCGTTCAGCGCAATTATTTTTGGTTCAGAAAAACAAATTTACGGATACAAAAATGTATATCTACCCTGAAATTCGGAGTGTAAGGTTAATGGATTATGCGGAAATTGTTTTTACCATTCCTCGTGGTTTAAATCCAGACGAAGTAAAAAAGAAAGAATATGTATTCAAACAATATTTAAGTGATCGCGCTGAATTAGAGACAGGGCTTGTTAAATTTGTTATACGTATTTTTCCTAATGAAATTAAGAATGTTATATATGATTATGATTCTTTTCCATTTAAAAAAGAAAAATTACCTATTGTATGCGGAATTAACAAATATAACCAATATGTTATTTATGACATGACAGAACATCCTCACTTGCTGGTTGCAGGAACAACCGGAAGTGGGAAAAGTACACAAATACGTGCTATTTTAACAACTCTTATTCAACATAAAACACCAGATCAATTACACCTCTATCTTTGTGATTTAAAGAAGTCTGAATTTCATCTTTTTCAAAAGATCCAGCATGTAAGAAGTACCACATATACAGCTAGTTCCCTATATCCAATACTCATGAAGTTAAAAAAAGAAATGCAAAAAAGGGGAGAACTTTTGAATAAGTATGAATGTACGCATATTGCCCAACTTCCTAAAAAACTTCCTTATATTCTCCTGTGCATTGACGAATACCCTTTACTTCAAAGCGAAAAGGAAATTTTAAGCATTATTGAAGAAATTAGTTCAATCGGAAGGACGAATGGTATATTTTTACTTTTGTCTATGCAACGTCCTGATTCAAAGGTGCTTGATGGAAAAATAAAAAATAATTTAAATGTAACAATGGGTTTTAGATGTAAAAATGCAACAAATGCAAATGTTATGGACTGTCAGGGTGCGGAAAAAATCCCCAAAAACGCTAAAGGACGTATGATTTTAAATTTTGATTCATTAGAAACCATTCAATCACCTTATTTAACTGAAGAAAGAGCAAAAAAAATTTTAAATCCATATTGTCGGGTAGAGTCAGAAAAAACAATTGATAATGAATCAATTGAAATTTCAAAAAATGATACTGTATTTGGACAATTGGAGGATTGATAAGAATGAACAAACGTGATAAATGCATTATTGATGATTTATATCGGTTTCGTGTTTTAACAAGAGATCAAATTATTTCTTTGCATTTTATGGATTTGAAAAATCCTATCAGTAATTGTAATTTGGTACTTAAAAGGTTGTCGGATCGAGGTTATATTAAAGCATTAAGAAATTATAAGCCTTATGTATACATTCCATCGGATTTAAAAATAAAAGAAAATAGTCAAAAAATCCTACACTTTTTAGCTATTGCTGACGTTTATGTTGAAATGAAAAAATATGATAGGCCAACAAATTTGATTGTAGAACCTAAATTTGCGGAAAAAGGGGTTATTGAACCAGATTTATTTTGTGTGTGGAAAAAGTCAGCTTTTTTCGTGGAAGTTCAACGAACAGTTTATAATGAAAAAGTGATGGACGAGAAAATCAGTCGATATGAAGCTTTTTATTATTCAGGAATATGGAAAGATTTTGAGTGGCAAAGATCTAATAAAAAAGTATTTCCAGTTATAATTTTTGTTACCAATACCAGATATCATATAAAAACAGATGTATTGAAAATAGTTCAAGTCCCTAATATACAAACTTTAATTGAGCTATTTGATAATAATTCAACACAACAAAATACAAAAAAAACTACTGTGCATAGTCAAAAATCTAGTGATAAAATAAAAATCCAAATTAATAATAAAACATCCCTTATTGAATAAGGTACTTTACTTATAAAATGAAATTTATAGTTGTGCAATATATAAAGAAAATGAAAGGATACCAATTAAAAAGATTAATATAAATATATAGAATATATTGAATTTTAACCACTTTATTTGTTATAATATGGTTAACGATCACTTTTTGTAATTTATAAATTTTCCTTGAAGTCCTCTAGTAATTAATTGCTTGCCACTTTTAATTACAACATAGAGGGCTTTTTCAATTTTTTGGATATATTTAATTGATTTAGTATAGTATTTATATTAAAATGTAAGTGTAAATATTTTGTGATAGGGGATGGATAAAGTGTTTAATAAAGAACAACAAGCAATCTATGATTTGTGTCTACTATCTTTTGAAACAACAGTCAACCCATATAATAATGACACGCCTTTTTTTAGAGAAGCAAGTAAGTCCTTATTCAGAAGCATTATAAGTTTACTTCTTTTACATGAAGAAAAAATGGAATCAATTAATAATAAAGAAGAATTTCTAAAGTTTATTGAAAGTTTACCAAAAGAAGATCCAGCCAGAATACAGTTCATGGGATTTGAAAATTTACCACCATTTGCTAAAAGTGGAGTAATAGTACACTTTAATACGACTCTAGGTTTATGTCAAAAATTATTTAGTGATATAAAATCAAAAGAACAAATAGAAAAGTTAGAAAAATAAAGAGGACAGATATATATCTGTCCTCTTTATTGTAGGGTATAATTGTCAGACATCATTTTAACAACCTTTTAATATAAAGTAAATAAATTATATTGTTTTTATGCTTAGGACAGAGATACAGTGTCTTAGGCTTATTTAAATAGTATCTCCATGTGCAAAGTTTGAAGTAGTGGTGTTATTAGTATCAATTGAAACAAAATCAGGTCTTGTTGGTGCTGGTGTGTCTCCTACATTTAATGCCTTATCAGAAAAAGTTAGTGTGCTTGCACCAAAAGATATTATACTCACAAAAGAAATACCTAAGATTAATTTCGTAATTTTTTTCATTATTTTAACGCTCCTTTTTCTAAGAATTTTTTACTTGCTTTATTACCTATATAGAAATATTTACTCGCTTTTGAGTGATTATCCTTCTCATAAAATTTAATAGCTAATAGTTCCGCGTATTCTTGAATACAATCCCACAACTTTTCATTTTCAAAATAAGAAATAGCGTCAACAGTTACTTTTTCAAGTTTTGCTAAATCTATTTCATTAATTAATTCATTTAGTATTGAAAAACGATGTTTGTATTCTGTATTACCTAAATCAATTGCAATTTTTAGTCCCTTTTGAATCTTATCTTTAGCTATATCTTGTTCATTCATTTTAAGCTGTTCTCTGGCTTCTACAAACAGGCTTCTAATATGATTAGGTAGTTTGCTTGTCACCTCTGATACATGGCGAATAGCAAGGGAAGAAAGGTTTTGATTAGCATATAGCCAACCTAGATTATGACGAACACTTAAAGCTAATTTTTCTTCATTTTTACGTTGAAGTAAGTCTAAAGATTTATTTAGGTATTCTTCGGCCAATTCAAATTCCCTAAGATCAATACAAGCTAATCCATAAACGTTATCACATAACGCAATATTTATTTCATATCCTATGTGATTTTCAAAAATCTCTTTAGCTTTTGATGAATGTTGAATAGCGTACATTAGTTGGTAGTTTTGGTAATAAAACGATGAAAATCTGTACTCAAATTCAGCTTCCTCAATAGGATCTTTAATTTCTGGTAAGAATGCTTTAGCTTTTTCAAATTCCTCATTAGCAATCATATAATCAGCTAAAATAGTAGAATATATAGCTTTAAAAAAGTGATAATAATAAGATAAAAGTGGATCTTTAGGAATGTTGAATTTTTCTATCTTTGCAAAGGACTTGTTTGTTATTTCTAATGGATTGACTAAAACTTGATATCTAAAACTTACTAAAGAATGATAAAGTAATATATCATCTTTTTCTTGTTCACCTATACTAAGCTCTTTAATTTGCTTATCTGATTCTAGTTTTAATTGATTAGCCATTTCTACATTAAAGGAACGAATTTCTTTGTACCAATCATGTAACAGTGCTGTGATTTGTTTATCTCCTTTTACTTGAATGTTCATATTTACCCTCCTTGTTTTTTTCTATATATCTTTATAATTAATGATACCAGAAATTAGTAATTCATTAGGAGGAAGCAATATTTATCAAATATAAACTGAATTTTCAGACTACAAAACCCTTCAATCTATTCTCTAAGCACGTAGAAAAAATTGAAGGGTTTTATTTATATTTGAGTAATGTTTATTTTGATTTATATGTAGGACATTAAGACAGTGTCCCAAAGATATAAAGAGATTATATGTTTTTATAATCATTTCATTAAGATTTTGGATTTCGTTTTTCTTTAATAGGCAACCCATATTTGTTAGCAATTTTAATACCTTCTTTTGTAATCCTTTTTGCTTCTTCTTTAGTCATTTTAGTTTTAAGTTTCATCGGATTCACCTCTTTGTTTTTTTATTTCCATTATGACCAAAAAAAAATAATCATAAACCTCTTCCCTATCTCATAAGTTTTAGAAGACAGAGCGAAAGTGTCTCAAACATAAAAATGGGGTGAAGCATATGGAAACAAAAGAGAAGAGAAGAAAAGTAAGGTCAGATAAGAAAAGAGAAATAAAACCATCAGTACCATTGAAATTGTATGAATGCATCTCACAAATTTCATATGTATTAGATAAACCAATGAAGCAAGTCGCGGAAGAATTATGTAAGGAAGGATTAAATTCAGGAAAAGTGATAGATGACTTATCTGTATATTTTACAAGGGATTACTGGAAAGACCAGTACACATTAATCAGGGGATTTTCGGAAAATGAAAGATATGATATATATGATGGTATTATTAAAAAAAGAGTATCAATACGATTTGAGCAACCAACATATAATAGGTTATCGGCTTTATCATTTGCTTTAGATTTAACAACTTCAAGTGGTACAGCCCTTTTATTGAAAACAGCAATATCAGATCCAAGTATTATGGAAACGTATTTTATGAAATATTTATCCGATGAATTAGACTCTAGAAGAATTCAACAATTAAAATATATTCTTAATTACATAAGTGAAGAGAATGATTTAGATATAGAATTTGATATTAATACTTTCATAGCTTATATGATTGATCAGACTAAAAAGAAAACTGTGAGATTAAAAGATGGGATTGTAAAATTTTTAGATGAATGGGTAACTTCATAATAAAACAAACTATCATATAGGATAGTTTGTTTTATTTTTTTCTTTTAAAAACCTATATAAAATAAAGAACTCTCTTCGTCAGCTTGAAGAGAGTTCAGGGTCATAGATACATATTTAGTTTTGTGTGAAACAGTTGGGAAATATCTTCACCTACTAATCTTATTGTAACATATTGTCTTAATTGTTACAATTTTCTTCTTTTTGTTGATTTCTTTTGATATATTATTTATACTGAAAATGTAGGGTATAATCATTAAGACAAAACCTTAATGATTGGGGTATAAAGGATGAAAATATATGAATTACCTATTTCTCAAAAAGCAAAATTCTTTCTATACACATTGAGAGAATTTGGTGTGTTAGAAATGACCTATGTTCAGCTTTCTGAATTGTTGGAAATGAACAGGGTGTATCTACCAGCAATTATTAATGATCTAGAAGAAAAAGGATTAATTACAGTAGAAAGAGGGTGGGGGAGAAAACCTAGCGTATATAAAATCAATTTTTAAAATTTCTATAGCTTTTATTTAATTTTTAAAGAAAAGGGGTTTATATAATGGGGATTAAAATAGCTGAAAGTAACGAAGTAACAAAAAAGAAATATAGATTGGGATATGATTATCTTTTTTTACCAAGAGAATCAATTTCTTATAAAAATGATTTAATTAGGGATATGGCTATTACAGTATTATTTAAACTTCATGATGATAATGGAAACGAGAAGCTATTTGAATCAGAAGAATTAGAAGATCAATCAATTGTTTCGATAAATGGTGAACGCTATTATTTAAGCGATTTTATTAATTGTGTTTTTCATAGGGAAAAAATGTTTGAATTTGAACCAAATCTCCAATTGATCAAATATTTGCAAGGTTCATTGAGTTGGGAAATTGTTCGTTATGAAAAAGGAATAGGGAAAGGTATTGTAGAACCCGTAGAGCCTGTAGAGATTTCTAAAGAAGAATTTATGGATATTATGAGAAATCACTTGGATTTGTTTGATGGTAGTGATAATTACCCAGCACAAACCACTTCATACATCACTAGAGAAGTTAAATAAAATAAAGATATTTAAATGTAATAATGTTAATTTCAACTTTATGCTTATTGGGTATATTTCATGTTAAGCAATTTTTATTATTTCATACAACATAGAGCATTAATAACAGAAACCAACCAGTCAATTTTGTTATTAATGCTCTAATTTTATACTTTTCACAAATAAATTAATTTAAGTAGATGGGAAAATATTATCAATAAAGGGGAGAGTTATTATGACAGGATTATTATTTGAAAATAAAAGCACTTTAGTATTTGCACCAACAGATTCAAGCATAAAACAAGCATATATAACATCTTTAATTTTTCAAAATGATAGTACAAGTATGATTATCGTAGATAATGAAATTGAATTTTTGAATGAAACATGTAAAAACGTAATAAAAGATGGGATTTTTTGGGTTTTATCACATGAATATAAAGAGGATCAAGGCTATAAAGTTGCTAAGTTAGACTTTGTTGATTTTAAGGGATGGGGCTTTAATCCAATATCATTTGTCAAAAATGATGAAGATGCTCAAAGACTTGCTCATACTATTTCAATGAATACTTTATCAGATGGGAAAGAAGATTTCTTCCAAGAAAGAGCAAGAACGCTATTAAAAAATATGATTGTTCATACAAAAACAAATTTCAGTCCAGAAAATGCGAACTTTGATTCTTTGATTAGCACATATGATAAATATATTTCAAATGAAAAAATTTATATGAAATGGATTGAAGAACAAGATCAAGAGGATGTAGGAGTGCAAGGACTAAAAAGTTTCTTTAATTCTTTAACAGGTAAAACACGTTCTTCAGTAACAAGTAGTTTTGATAGTATTATTTCTTTGTACAGATTAGAAAAAATACGTGAAATGACAAAGAAATCAGATTTCGAATTTGAAGACTTTGTAAATAATAAGTATGCTTTATACATCAAAATAGCTAGTTCTATCAATCCATATATGGGTATTACAAGTGTGTTCTTCACTCAAATGTTTGATGCATTCTTTACAATAGCTAGAAAAAGTCCTATTTCGCAACTTCCTATACCTGTAAGTTTTTTATTAGACCAATTTTCTAATATTGGTGTAATTAAGGGGTATATAGAAACACTCACTATTGGTAGCAAACATTTAATTAATTTGATTACTATAATGGAAGACTTAAATCAAGTGAAAAAAGGATATGGTGTAGAAGGTTTTATGACCATTTTAACAAATCATAAAGATAAAATGGAATTTGAAGATCTTGAATGTAGAATGAACAAACTAGAACTTGCACAAGAATTGTTAAAACATAATTCTCATAGTGAATTGATTGCATTGTTAGAAAAATATATATCAAATTTGAATAGTATTGAACATAATATTTATGAATTTAATGATCCAGACCTTGAACAATTGCACAATATTATATCAGAACTTGAAAAAAGAGGACACAACCTTTGCGGTATTCAAAATCCTTCATCATTTCTTCGTGCATTATTTGTAGAAGATAATAACATTTTTTAATAGCTCTTTGTCTAAAAAATAATTATTCAAAGAAAAAACCATCTTTTTTCAAAAGATGGTTTTTTCTTAAATTTTATTTTTAAGAATTAAATCCTGATAAAAACTGATATATCTTTCTAAAGATTTATCAGTTTTTAAGCCTAACATAATCTTAATTTCTAAACGATTCACTCCATTTTTAAGACAATTTAATATAAAACGATTTCTTAAAGTAGAAGGGGTAATATTTGTATTTGCGCGTTTGTTTTCTTTTTTTAACATTCGATGAATAGCAATTTTAGTTAGTTCTTTGGGGCTGTCATTTTCATAGCTCCATGTAAAAGTTGAACGTGCGAAATCAAAGGCTACAAAGAGTGGATCATGTGAATCCTTTTTAGGCTGTAGAATTTCAGGAATATCTTTGTAGTAACTAAACAAAAGACTCTTTTCCTCTTTAGATAGTTCAATATGTCTTTTAAGTGTAGAGCCTTGTCCAACATGAATAATGCCAGTTCCAAAATTCACATCATGCATTGTTAATGTTGCTACATCATTTAAAGATAACCCATGATTAAGCATTAATTGAACAATAAGTATATTTCTATTCATCAAGTATTTTTTCGCGGATATTTGTTTTTTAGACAGTCCTTTATAACTTTTCATCATTTCAAATAACGAATTAATATCTTGGTCTGTAGCAAAGTTAAAATCTTTGAGAGGATAGATCCTTTCTTTATTTTCTAATGGAAAGGGGGCATTATGATAACGTAAATAATTTCTTATTACTACAGCTTTTTGTTTCAAAGTGGTTTTAGAGCAAGAAAATGTCCTTTCAGCATAGTTTAAGTAAAGTTGTATATCAGTATCATTAAACTTCTCAATAGGCTTTTTACAAAGATCCTGACGCTTCTGTGTCCATTTGCAAAATGCTGTTACTTCATATCTATACCGCTTGATTGTTGAAATTTGCCTACCGTTTTTAGCCATAAACTTTAAAAAAGATTCAACGGATTCAATGTTAACTGTAGTTGTTTGCTTCATATTTATATACTCCTATTTTAGAAAAATCGCGTACCGTAATAACAGGGTAGCCATCCAGCCCTAAAGGGGCTGGATGGCATTCACTTTTTTGTATTTAAGGGTTCTTCGATTGGGTGATTATTCGTGTTTAGCGTTCATTTTAGATTCCCCTGGAACAAATAATATTCGGTTTTAAAGACATTCAGGAATTTTGGCCACAAATTTTTGTTCGTGTTTTTATTGCTTACCAACTAGCCTTGAAGTGCCATCCTTATAATTAATTTCAACATTGTCTTGTACGTTATAACAAAACACGTTGAAATCTAAATGATCGTTATTAAGGGTTTTCGCTTTCATTTGTACACCTCTTGCAACTAATTCATCACCTATAAATACAGGTTTCACTTCATAAAGCACATAATTACCTTTATCAATTTCTTTATCTACCATATTTTCATACTTCAACATAGAATGCCGGTTGAAATCTTTTGTACCAGTCATTAAATTTTTAGGATTGTCATTTTGACCAGTTAATTGATATCCAATCAAGTGACTTCTATCATATAAGGTACTACCATCACTTAATTTCTTTTGATGCCAACCAGTGGGCTTTGTTTTTAATCTATCGTCACGTTTTTCTTTAGGTTGAATTTCTTTACCAATTAAGGCTGTTGCTACTCCTACTCTGTTTTTGTTATCTAAATTAGAAAATTCTTGCCATGTGGGATTTTTTTGTTTCAAATGTACTTTTTCTAATTGTTGTTGTGTGAAATCTGATTTATTTCCATTTACTTCTACTACTTTTTGACCTGTATAATTTTTAGCAATTTCTTCGATGTTATATGTTTGTTCTTGATGATTATTTGTAGCTTGATTTTGAGGTTTGTCATATTCCTTTTGGCTTTTTTCAGTTACTTTTACTGTATTTGTTTTTTCACTAGCAACTTGATTTGTACAGCCAACACCTAAAGTTAATAAAACTGTTGTCAATGCAAATGT
>NZ_JAKUEU010000118.1:0-11273 GCF_022663075.1 Bacillus cereus group sp. BfR-BA-01441 | reverse complement strand
TACGATCGCGGTTACCATCACGATTGCGATCACGGTTTCCGTCACGATTACGTCCATCACGGTTACGGTCACGATTACGTCCATCGCCACCGCCGCGTCCATCACGACTACGATTACGGTTACCATCACGGTATCCGCCTCCGTTACCGCCGCGTTTTTTAGAACCGCCGCCTCTTGAAACAACAGGTGGTTCTGATGTTAAAGCGATCGGAGTTGTATCCGGCTCTTTAGTCATCATTTTTAAAGCAGCAGCTACTACTGTTACAGAGTCATTTTCTTCTAACATTTCTTCTGCAATACGCTTGTAGTATGCTAAGTTTTCATTTTCAATTGTGCTTTGAAGCTTTTCAGCGATTAAACGTTGTTGACCTTCTAATGCCTCGTCAAGTGTCGGTGCATCCATACGGTCCATTTTACGTTTTGTTGTACGCTCGATATTTTTTAATTGTCCTGATTCACGTGGTGTTACAAATAGCATTGCAATACCTTTTTTACCTGCACGACCAGTACGACCGATACGGTGAACGTATGATTCTGGATCTTGTGGAATATCGAAGTTATATACGTGCGTTACGCCTGAAATATCAAGACCACGCGCAGCAACGTCTGTTGCAACAAGAACTTCAATAGAACCTTCTTTAAATTTACGTAATACAGACATACGTTTCGCCTGAGTTAAATCACCGTGAATACCTTCTGCAGCATAACCACGTAAGTTTAATGCTTCTGATAATTCATCAACACGACGCTTTGTACGACCAAATACGATTGCAAGCTCTGGAGATTGAATATCTAATAAGCGTGTTAACACGTCAAACTTTTTCTTTTCTTGCACTTCTAAATAGAACTGCTGAATGTTTGGCATTGTTACTTCTTTTGCTTTTACTTTAATGTGTTGAGGCTCAGTCATGAAACGCTCAGCAATACGGCGGATTGGATCCGGCATTGTCGCTGAGAATAGTAATGTTTGATGTGTTTCTGGCACATCTGTTAAAATTGCTTCAATGTCTTCAATGAAGCCCATGTTTAACATTTCATCCGCTTCGTCAAGAACAACTGTCTCTACGTTTTGCAGACGAAGTGTTTTACGGTTAATATGATCTAAAATACGACCCGGCGTACCAACAATAATGTGTGGGTGTTTTTTTAGAGCACGAATTTGGCGGTTAATATCTTGACCACCATAAATCGGTAAAATACGAACGCGTTTATGCTTACCAATTTTGTATAATTCTTCTCCAACTTGAATTGCTAATTCACGCGTTGGCGCGATAACAATACCTTGAACCGATTCTTTATGTGTATCCACTTTATCTAATAGTGGTAATCCGAATGCTGCTGTTTTCCCTGTACCTGTTTGCGCTTGCCCAATAATATCTTTACCTTGCAATGCATGTGGAATTGTTTCAGCTTGAATTGGTGTAGCCTCTTCAAAGCCCATACTTTCAACAGATTGCAGTAAAGAATCACTTAATCCTAATTCTCGAAATGTTGTCAATGTTACTTCTCCTTTTCTATCCTATACTTATCATTTAAAAAAAGGCGTTTTCCGAATTTGCGGAAAAGCCCTTTTCCTGAATGCTCACGTATATAAACGGGCGTATATTCTTCACGAAAATACTTCTAAACGTTATTACACTTTATCAATTATAAGTTTTGTATGTGTAAAAAGCAAACCCAACTGTTACCTTATTTTCATATTCAGAGTTTTTTTCTTCACTTTTATTTTTTTATATTTATTGTAAGCGCTTATTATAAGTTTCTTCTATTTTCGTAACTATCATCCCTATTTATATACACCAATTATTTCAACATCGTAATTACTTCTTCTAATTTCATACCGCGAGATGCTTTTATTAATACAACATCTTTCACATCGACTACTGCTTGTAAATCTTTTACTAACTCTTCTTTATTATCATACGCCTTTACACGTTCATTAGGGAAATTAATTTTTGCTCCTTCAGCAATTTGAGCCCCTAATCTACCGTATGTGAATACATGTGAGATTTTTGCTGGATCGATTAATTTTCCTACCTCATAATGGAACTGTACTTCTTGATCTCCAAGTTCTAACATATCACCGAGCACAACGATTTTTTTAGCAAAACCATCTAAACCATTCATTAAATGGAATGCTGCTTCCATAGCCGTCGGGCTTGCATTATAAGCATCGTTGATAATTGTTAAACCACTATTTGTTTTCACAATTTCCATACGCATGCCCGTCATTTGAAGTGTTACTAAACCTTCTTTCATCTCTTCCCACGTTACACCAAAATGTTTCGCAATTGCCATTGAAGCAAGTGTATTATACACATTATGTTTTCCTAACACCGGTAAGTAGAATGAAATATTTTCATCTCTATTCATTTTGAAATGTGTCCCAGTTGCTTGTAATGTTACAGTCGTTGGATAATAATCGTTTGCTCTTGCATCACCAAACGTAACCGTTTCTGCTGCTAAATTCATTCCAGGAACACGATTCGTTAATAAAGGCTCATCTCCGTTATATACGAACACGCCACCTTCTTGTAATCCTGTAACAATTTCTAATTTCGCTTCAGCAATTGCCTCACGAGATCCTAAATCCATTAAATGTGCCTCACCAATATTTGTAATGATAGCTGCATTAGGACGAGCTAACTTAGATAAGAATTCAATTTCGCCTCGGCTTGACATACCCATCTCTAATACTGCTACTTCTGTATTTTCTTCTAAGTTTAAAATGGTAAGAGGTAATCCGATATGGTTATTGAAGTTCCCTTCTGTTTTTTGCACTTTGAATTTAGTCGCAAGAAGACTTGTTACAATATCTTTCGTAGATGTTTTACCGTTACTACCCGTTACACCTACAACTTTAACATCCAATTGATCGCGATAGTTTTTCGCTAACATTTGCAATGCCGATAGCGTGTCTTCTACAAAAATAACCGGAAGATTCTCAGGTGGATTCGCTACATCTTTCATCCATAATGTAGCCACAGCTCCATTTTCAACAGCTTTATCTACAAAAGCATGTCCATCGAAGCGCTCCCCTTGAATCGGAACATACAAGTTTCCTTTTTCAATTTTTCTCGTATCAATAGACACGCCTTGAATAGTAATTCCCTCATATTGCTCTGCTAATTCAGTACCATTTACCATCTGTTCCACTTGCTTTAACATTCGCTTTATCATATATAAACGCTCCTTACATAGAGGAAGCACTATTCCTATGAATAGTGCTTCCTCCTTTTTTGTTAGATTGTATATTTAATTTTTTGTTTTTCTTCGTGACGTTCAATCGCTAAACGAATTAGCTCTTCGATTAATTCTGGATACGGTAACCCAGTATGTTGCCATAATAGAGGGAACATACTGAACGGTGTAAATCCTGGCATTGTGTTTACTTCGTTAATATACACTTCTCCATCTTTCGTTAAGAAGAAATCAGCTCGCGTTAAACCTGCACCGTCTAATGATTGGAATGCAATAATCGCATCACGCTTAATTACATTAGATTCTTCTTCTGTCATTTCAGCTGGAATAATTAGCGCCGTATCACCATCGATATATTTCGACTTATAATCATAGAAGTCCTTTTTCGGAACGATTTCACCTACAACTGAACATTTCGGCTCATCATTACCTAGTACCCCAACTTCTACTTCACGACCTACAATATTTTCTTCTACAATAATTTTGCGATCAAATTGGAATGCCTCTACAAATGCATCCTCAAGTTCTTCACGATTTTTACACTTATTAATACCAACACTTGAACCAAGGTTCGCTGGTTTTACGAAGCAAGGATATCCTAACTTATCTTCTACTTTAGAATAAGCTTCCTCACGATTTTTTTCCCATGCACTACGAATGAAGGATGCATATTTTGCTTGTTTTAAACCAGCCTCTGCAAAGATGTTTTTCATAACAACTTTATCCATACCAGCAGATGATGCTAGAACACCATTTCCTACATAAGGGATATTCATTAATTCTAATAGTCCTTGAACCGTTCCATCTTCACCGTTTGGTCCATGTAGTAATGGGAAAATAACGTCAATAGCGTTCTCCTCAGAAGCTGCAGATGGGATAATTTCTGTACTTAATGATAACGGAGAAATCGCATTTTCTGCACCGCTCATTTTTAAAGCTTCAACATCTGTTACTTCGCCTTCAATACGCTCACCACGTACCCATTGACCTTGTTCTGTAATATAAATTGGATGAATCTCGAATTTATCTTGATTTAACGCTTTAATAGCAGCAAGAGCCGTCTGTAGCGAAACTTGATGCTCAGCTGATTTTCCACCATATAATAAACCTAATTTAATTTTCGTCAATGAAATCACCCTAACCAATTGTTTTCATTTTTCTATTTTAGCACTTTTTATAAAAATAGGTAGTTCCTATTTGAAATAAAATGTAACTTCCATAAATAATTAAATAACATCACTTATTGGTTTTTCATTTCATTTTCTATATAGCTACACAAAATAAAATGGCAATCTAATCTAGTTATGTACCTAAAATATGTAGAAATCCCCTTTTTTGTGTATGTCATCTATTCACTAAGAAGATTGTTTGGTTAGTGTGTCTTTTTGCCTTTGCTCAACAAGGCGATCTAAAGAAACATATACAATACCTGCAACTACACATCCTACAGCTAAAATTGTAAATAGAAAGTGACCAAGTAATCGATCTAATAAAAAACCGCCCAAAAGTGGACCAAATGCACTTCCTGTAATCCACTGCAAACTTGCAGCTCCCATATAAGTCCCTCTCAAATGCTCAGGGGCCAAATTTGCTACAAATGTCATCTGTACAGGCGACATAATCATTTCACCTAACGTATATAAAGCATAAACGAACAGTAGTGTTATTAAAATAATTGTAGCATTTGTATTAAATTCTCCAAACCACTTCGGTAACCACCCTATAAAAAATAATCCAATCCCGAATAAACATGCACCATATAACATCGTCTTCCCAACTGGTTTATCCGTAGCCCATTTTGAAATTTGAAACTGGAATAAAACAACTAATAGTCCGTTTAACGCCATTAAATATGGATATGGATTGTTCGTTCCAAAAATACGCTTCATTTCATTATCAAAATGTAGTGGCAACATGCCTTCCGTTTGAGAAAACCCCATCGAAATGATAATACCTGCTAATAAGTAAATCATTAATGCCTTATCTCGCATTACAATTTTCCAAACTGCCCCAGATTCCTTTTCTTTATGTTCTTCCTTATCTGTCCTCTTTGGCATCGTCTCTTGAATAAGAAGTAATACAAGTAACGCATAAAATAGCATTGTAGAAGAGGCAATAATAAACACAAGGTTCTTTGACAACACAACTACTGATGCTCCCATTATCGGACCAATCGCAGCACCTATATTGTGTCCCATTCGTAATAAACCATATGCCTCTGTTCTTTTTTCTGGTGCCGTTACATCCGCGACCATAGCTGATGCAGCTGGGTGAAATAAAGAATTACTCAACCCTAAAAAAATAGATAAAATTGCATATGGAATAAACCCTTCTATAAATAGAAAACCGAGCATTAATAATGCATTACTTGCCATAGAAAATATCATAATAGGCTTTCTTCCATATATGTCAGCAATTCTCCCTCCTATAAGTGATCCAAAACTTGCAGCAATTGGAGAAAGCGCCATAATAACCCCAACTTCCAACAACGAATCTACCTTATCTTTTAAATATAATGCAAAAAAAGGCATTAACATCATCATTGCAATTCCATTTAACGTCTCTCCAATAAATCGAATCCATACGTTACGGTCCATCTCCCTTAACTCACGCCACGTATTTTTCATCATTTCACCCCTTTAGTTAGCCAACAATTATCTTATAATAAGTTCAGAAAAATGTAAATTTTCAAATAAAAAAATCCATTCTAACAGAATTAGAATGGATTTTTTCACTTATAAATTTGCAACATCTTCTTCTTTTTTACTATTATTTAAAGCACTATGTTTTCGGCTATATAAGAAGTAAACCGCTATACCAATAACCATCCATATCCCAAAACTAATCCATGCTGTCCCCGATAATTGAAGCATTAAGTATAAACAGAAGATCACTGTTAATGCTGGTAAAAATGGTACAAGCGGAGCCTTAAATGCCCTTGGTAAGTCTGGATGTGTTCTTCTCATTACGATTACCGCAACAGCTACGAGTGCAAATGCTGACAATGTCCCCATATTTACAAGATGTGCTAAAACATTTAAATCTATTAATCCTGAAATCAGTGCCGCAATAATTCCCGTTGTCCATGTATTTAAAAATGGCGTTTTAAATTTCGGATGAACTTTAGCAAGACGTTTCGGCAGTAAACCATCTCGGCTCATCGCATAAGAAACACGAACTTGCCCATACATCATAACTAGCATTACTGTTGTAATCCCTGTAATTGCTCCTACTGAAATTACCCCCGCTAAACCATCTTGTCCAATAAATTGAAGTGCAAAAGCAACTGGATCTGATATATTTAGCTGTCCGTATGGAACAATTCCTGTCAAAATAAGCGAAACAACGATATAAAGAACTGTACAAATTAATAACGATGCAATAATACCAATTGGTAAATCACGTTGCGGACGTTTCACTTCTTCTGCCGCTGTTGAAACTGCATCAAATCCTATAAATGCGAAGAATACTGTAGCCGCTCCAGCCATTACACCATCTAAACCAAATGGCATAAAAGGCGTCCAGTTTTCAGGTTTCACATAATTAAAACCAGCAAAGATAAAAATAAGAACAACTGCTATTTTAATAAATACCATAATGTTATTTACTCGTGCACTTTCACGAACACCCCTAGATAAAAGAACTGTCATCACTAAAATAATTAGAACTGCAGGTAGATCAATTATTCCACCCTTACCTGTACCAGGAGCCGAGGAGAGAATAGTCGGAATATGAATTCCAAACCCCTTTAATAAAGATTGAAAATATGCAGACCAACCGTTCGCTACAGCAGATGTAGCAAGTAAATATTCCAGCATTAAGTCCCAGCCAATTAAAAATGCGAATACTTCCCCCATCGTCGCGTATGTATACGTATACACACTGCCCGAGACAGGAACTGAAGAAGCAAATTCAGCATAACAAAATGCAGCAAAGGCACAAGCTAGAGCGGCAATCGCAAATGATAATATAATAGCTGGCCCAGAATGTTTCGCTGCCACAACACCCGTTAGAACAAAAATACCAGTTCCAACAATTGCTCCGATTCCAAGCATAGTTAAATCTAGCGCGCCCAATGTTCTTGCTAACGTTTTTTGCTTACTTTCTTGCATTAACTTTGCAATTGGCTTCTTTTGAAAAATTTGCTTCATCTTTCACTCCTCCAAGTTTTAAATTTTCTGAAAATTTTTAATTCGCTTTTTTATTTTACTCATTACGCTTTTCCTAGTCAATACTTTTGTCGAAACAAGTAGAAATTCTTCTGAATATGCACAATCCTTATTATTCTTTCTATATATCTTTCCATTATTTTTTTGGTATTATTATACATGTCGATTCCGTGAAAAAGGCATGCCCCCTTATTGAGAGCATGCCTTTTTTACTTATTTCACAGTATATGAACCTTGTTCAATCCAGCTATACATATACTTTTCATCTTCTGTTTCATGTGCTTGTTTTACAATACGAAGCGGACGGAATGTGTCTATCATAACAGCTAATTCAAGCGTCTCTTTCTTCCCTATACTTGCCTCTGTTTTCCCCGGATGCGGTCCATGGGGAATCCCGCTCGGATGAAGTGTAATAGAACCTTCTTCCACACCTTTGCGACTCATAAAGTTTCCTTCTACATAGTAAAGAACTTCATCACTATTAACATTACTATGATAATATGGTGCCGGAATTGACTCTGGATGATAATCGTATAAACGTGGTACGAAAGAGCAAATAACAAAATTATGTCCTTCAAATGTTTGATGTACTGGCGGTGGCTGATGAATGCGCCCTGTAATTGGTTCAAAATCCTCTACATTAAATACCCACGGATATAAATAGCCATCCCATCCCACAACATCTAACGGGTGGTGTCCTAAAACATGTTTATGCATATAGCCTCTTGATTTTGTCATTACGACAAACTCGCCTTTTTCATCATATGTCTCTAATTTTTCTGGACCACGAAGATCTCTTTCACAAAACGGACTATGTTCTAACAATTGTCCGTATTCATTTCGATAACGACGCGGCGTTGTAATTTGGCTATTCGCCTCTACAACAAGAAACTTAGTCTCTCCTTCATCTGGAATAACACGATAAATCGTTCCAATTGGGATCGTTACATAGTCGCCTTTTCTATAGTGAATCGTTCCAAACATCGTTTCAATTTTCCCTGTTCCATAATGAACAAATAACATTTCGTCGCCATCACCATTACGATAGAAATAATCCATTTTTTCTGTTGGACTCACTACTCCAATTAATAAATCTTCATTTCCAAGTATGAAATTCCGTCCACTTATTGCATCACCACTTTTTTTACTTTCTTTCGTTCGAAAGTGGCGATGAGAAAGAGCAACATCCTCTTCATACTGCAACTGACAAGAATGCGATAATGCAGAATGACCTACTTCTGTCGGCATATAATGATGATACAAAATAGACTGCGTACCAGAAAAACCTTTTGTTCCCATTACCTGTTCACGATAAAGCGATCCATCTTTTTTACGAAATTGTACATGTCGTTTATGAGGTAGTTCTCCCATGTGACGATAAAACATGCCCATCACCCGCTTCCTTTTCTTTTTTGATCGTATTACGTAGTGTACCTAAACCAGTAATCGACAGTTCTACAACATCTCCATCTTGTAGCCACTCTTCTGTACCCAGTTCTAAAATACATCCTGTTCCTACTGTCCCAGAACCAATCACATCTCCTGGATATAACGTAACGTCCTCTGAAGCACGTTCAATCATTTCAGCAAATGTATAGTAAATATCTTGGAAGTTTCCTTTTGATAATAGTTTTCCATTTACATGAGCAGTCATTTCTAAATTATATCGATCACCATTACGATAAACGTCTAATTCCTCTTTCGTAACAAGATGTGCTCCTAAAGAAGTTGCAAAGTCTTTTCCTTTCGCTGGACCGAGACCTACTTTCATTTCTGTTGCTTGTAAGTCTCTCGCACTCCAGTCGTTCATAATACAATAACCAAAAATATATTCCTCTGCTTGCTCACGAGAAATATTTCGCCCTTCTCTTCCTATTACGCAAGCAATCTCCAACTCATAATCAAGCTTTTTAGACTTTTTCGGACCAATTACAAAATCACTGGAACCAATTACAGCACGATGATTAGTAAAATAAAAAACCGGAATATCATACCATTCGGGCACAACATCTAATCCTCTTCGTCCGCGAGCTGTTTTTACATGTTGTTCAAATGCGTAAAAATCTCGAATACTACTCGGATTAGGAAGGGCAGCTGTCAATTGTACTTCTTCTAAAGCATATATACCCTTATTTGGATTCTTAATATTCCGCACTACTTCTACATACTCATCCGCTTTCTCTAAAAAAGCCATCATAGAAGAAGGGATTTTCCCTTCACTAGCAAGATTCATATCTATTACTTTGTCACCTTCAAGCCATCCAGCCCGTAGTTCTTTTGAAGGAAGACAAAATGTAACAAATTTCATCCTGATTCCTCCTTATAAAAATGAAATTTCCACCAGCAAAGGGACTTTTGCTGGTGGATATAAATCTTATAAGTTTCCGCGACGCTCTTGTTCTCTTTCAATTGATTCGAATAACGCTTTAAAGTTTCCTTCACCAAATCCACGAGAACCTTTACGTTGAATGATTTCAATAAATAAAGTCGGGCGATCTACAATTGGTTTCGTAAAGATTTGTAGTAAGTAACCTTCATCATCACGATCTACTAAAATCTTTAATTCTTTTAACTTATCAATTTCTTCATCGATTTTTCCAACTCGTGCAGTTAACTCATCATAATAAGTATCAGGTGTATCTAAAAACTCCACCCCATTTGCACGAAGCGCTTCAACTGTTTTAACAATATCACTTGTTAATAAAGCAAGATGTTGTACACCAGCTCCATTATAGAATTCTAGATACTCTTGAATTTGTGACTTTCTCTTTCCGTCTGCTGGTTCGTTAATAGGAAACTTAATACGACTTCCATTCGTCATAACTTTCGACATTAACGCCGAATACTCTGTACTAATATCGTCATCATCAAAATGAATCATTTGTTTAAAGCCCATAACATTCTCGTAATAACTAACCCACTCTTCCATTTTTTCAACATTACCAACTACATGATCAACAGCAATTAAACCAGACTCTTCAAATGGAATATTAAATTCTACCTTTTGGAATCCTGGCATAAATGCCCCTTTATAATTTTTACGCTCTACAAGCGTATGAATTGTATCACCATACGTACCAATAACTGCTTTTTTCAATGTACCGTCCTCATCTGTTAATTCCTGCGGTGGAGCAATTGCGACGGCACCACGTTTCACTGCTTCTGAGTATGCTTTATCAACATCATCAACAAGTAGTGCCACATCCTTCACGCCATCACCATGAGTCTTTACAAACTCTGCAATACGATTTTCACTACTTAAAGCTCCAGACACAACGAAACGCATATTTTTTTGCACAAGAACATAAGATACCTTTTCACGGTTTCCAGTTTCTAATCCAGAGTAAGCCACAATTTTGAATCCGAACGCTCTCGCAAGATAATAACTCGATTGCTTTGCATTCCCTACGTAAAATTCCAAATGATCTACATCACGTACTGGAAAAAAGTCCTCCATTTGTGCAGCTAGCGTATCCATAGATTTTTGTTTCATAATATCTTCATCCCCCTGTAAATAGATTAAATGGTCCATACTTAAAACCAACCGAAAACGCTTCCAACGTTAATTAATAGAAATTAGTTAGCAAGCTAACAAATTCTGACCTTTAAAATTTTCTATCTTTTCTGTCAAATTCCTCTTTTTTTCTTACATATAAAATTCGACTTTTTTCTCTTTGAAATAAAGCGGGATTTTATTCAGTGGATTTTTGATTATTCGTTGAATCAAGTTTCAACCGCAACGTTTAATTAGCCATGCATGCTGGATAATGAGGTAACTTTAATACTTGAGGGGATATAAGAAGAATATAAAAAAGACTCCAACATATTAACTACTTACTAATACGTTAGAGTCTTTATTTTTTTTGAATGATTGTATTTATATATCTCATACTAATACATTTG
>NZ_JAKUEU010000117.1:0-11542 GCF_022663075.1 Bacillus cereus group sp. BfR-BA-01441 | reverse complement strand
TTGTTGTATTCCATATGTATATTGATTCTTCCTGCTTTATTATACAAATAAAAAGCTCAAACTAATTTAGTTTGAGCCCCCTTATTTGAACCCGTTATTGTTGTTTGTTTGTAAATGCTTCATGAAGTGCAGACAACTCACGTTCGAGCTCACCTAACATTGCTTTCCCTTGTTCTTCTGCAATAAGACCAAGGCGAACTGCAAAATCGACCTCGCGGGATAGTCCAAACATTTGTGTGTCTAACACTTCTTCATATAATGGACATTGCGGCATTGTAAGATGGTCCATTTGCACCTTAATAAGTCTTAAAATCTTCTCTGCATCCGCTTGTAGAAGGGCTAGTGCCTTTTCCTGATGATTTGCTACTGTCTCAGACGCCAAATTGATTCCCTCCGTTTCCGTCCTACTCTCCTCTATCCTATCTATTAATATTAGCGATAGTTTTAATAAATTGCAATAGAAACATTTTTTGTGACAACAGTGTCTAATGCTATTATACTGAAAAGTGGGAGTATAACACAAATGGGGGAACAACAATGAGCGAAATTTTATTTATTAACGGAAAAGTACGTTTTCCAATCACTATTGATCCAACTGTTTGGATCTTTGATGATCGAAAAGTAGATTTGACAACTTACTTTGATGAAACTAGAGAAAACACGTCTGAACTAGAAACTTATTTAAAAAACACTTCAGAACATTGGGATCGTGAAATTCGTGATGGTGCTGCCTTCCCACCGATACAGCAAAGTGTAAAGAAATATAAAAAAGAACAGCTGATTACTGGAACATTTGGTATACCATTTCATCCATTCCTTGCTAACGCTGAAATTTTAGAGGACGCTACGCAAGTTGAAATTGAAACGGTAGATCATACAATGACACTTCCATTAGAAACTGTCAAAAATGCTATACTAGGCTTTTCAAAAGAAGGAAAACCATTAAAAGAAGACGGGCCTGTTCATCTCTATTTCAATGATGGATCTAATCAACAAAATCCAATCCGTAACATCCGTAAATTTACAATTATTTAAAGAAAAGGAGTGAGCTTAAGCTCACTCCTTTTTACAATAAATCTGCTGCTAGTTGAGCTAAATTAGATCGCTCCCCTTTAACAAACTTCACATGACCACTAATACGCTGTTCTTTAAACTTCTCTACAACATACGTTAAGCCATTATTATATTCATCTAAATATGGGTGATCAATTTGCTGAGGATCTCCCATCAATACAATCTTACTCTTTTCCCCTACCCTAGTTAATATCGTCTTCACTTCATGCTTTGTTAAATTTTGTGCTTCGTCAATGATAATGAACTGATCTGGAATACTTCTCCCGCGTATATAAGTAAGGGCTTCTACTTCAATCGAACCCATTCCAGCTAAAATAGCATCTAACTCTCCTGGCTTTTTCGTATTAAATAAATACTCTAGGTTATCAAAAATTGGCTGCATCCATGGTCTTAATTTTTCTTCTTTTTCTCCTGGTAAATAACCGATATCTTTTCCGACTGGAACAATTGGTCTTGCCACAAGTAATTTTTTATATAACCCTAAGTCTTCTGTTTGCATAAGTCCCGAAGCTAACGCAAGTAACGTTTTTCCTGTGCCGGCTTTCCCCGTTAACGTTACAAGCGGAATATCTTCACGAAGCAACAATTCTAATCCCATAATTTGCTGCACGTTTCGTGGTCGTATCCCCCACACTTGTTCATTGTGAAAAATAAGTTTCTTTACCTTCTTCCCTAAGTGATCCACAATGCCAAGCGCAGAACTAGAGCCCCCTAATGCATCTTTCATTACTACAAATTGATTTGGGTAAAAAGGATGATTCGCAATTTCAGATAGAGGCAATTCACTTTTCTCATAAAAATAATCCAATTGTTCTTTTGATATATATCCTTCTAAAAAACCAGAATATATATTTTCTACTTCAATTACGCGATCACTTAAATAATCTTCAGCCTTCAAACCAATTGCATCAGCTTTTACCCTTACGAGTACATCTTTACTTACTAAAATAACAGACTTCCCGTCCTCTTTTTCCTGTTCTTCTAAAGATAGATTTTTTGCTACAGCTAAAATTCGATTATCATTTGTTTTTTCTACAAAAATATCTTGTAGTTGCACAAATGAACGATGGTTCAATTCAATACGAAATGTTCCGCCGTTTTCTAGCGGGATACTTTCATGCAGCTTTCCTATTTCACGAAATTTATCTATTAACTTAGATACATAACGAGCGTTTCTTCCTACTTCATCCATATAACGTTTTTTCGAATCAACCTCTTCTAATACAACTGCTGGAATCACTACTTCATTGGTTTCAAATGAAAAAATAGATAAAGGATCCTGCAAAAGTACATTCGTATCTAACACATAAATTTTATCCAACCTGTTACCCCCTGACTCCACTTTTAAATTTGTAGAACAAGGGTTTCATCCATAAAATATGGACGAACCATTGTTATAATTATATGTACCGTGTAAACGAGGTAGAATCGAAAATCATAGTCATTAAACCTTTTATTTATTCTTTATTCATTTCTATTCAATATATTACTTTTTATTATAATTATTAACGTTAAATCACAATAACCGACTACAAAAGTGAATAAACGAATTTCTTATTTAGCATCTTTATAATTCTCTTATCCCTACTAACACTTCGTTATCCAGCTTTTTCGCTGCCCGAAGATCATATGTTTTTTCATATGTTGGTTCAATTGCAAGTTTCGCTCCATAAAACATAACATCACGCACTTCTTGCACCTTTACTTCTATTACAGTTAATTTTAGAGAAATACCTTCCATTCTATCTGTCAAAATTTCACCTGCACCACTTATAGAAAATACGGATTCATTCGCCATTATAGTCAATACCACACCTGTATTATGACGTATATTTTCCACAATACGTGAACGTTGATCTACTGCAAATCGAATACTAGTTTCACTCACTGCATACACCCAAGAAATAGCACTTACGTTAGGAACTTGTTTTTCGAAATCTGTCGTTGCTATCATAACAATACACTCTTTACGCAACGTTTGTACTAAATCCTCTGTTAAGGTAGGCTCTACTACATTCGCCATATTTTCACCTCCAAATATACTTGGTATATCCTTATCATAACTTATTTTTTGAATTGCGAAAATATTATTTTTTCCCACTATTATTCAAAAACATTATACTTCCATGATATACTTATACTGATAGAATTCGTATTGAGGTGACGAAATGAGAGTCAAATGTATGATTTGTGATAAAAAAGATATGTTAGATGATGAAAATCCTATGGCAAAAAAACTGCGTAATCGCCCTATTCATACATATATGTGCATGGAATGTTCGGAACGAATTGCAGAGCGTACAATGGAACGTCATGCAAGTGGTAATTTCCGATTATATCGTGATAAAAAAATCGAAGATGATTGGTAAAATGTAAATAAGTCCTTACTCATATAGATAAGGACTTATTTATATTTTTCTGGTTCACGATTCATCTGATCCAAAAAACAATCAATGGCTTCTAACGGAAACCTTGCAGATTTCCGTTCTCCATTTATTTCATATGTAATTAAATACATTTCCTCGTTCTTTTCGACTTCCACATTTCTTAATTTATGTTCTTCATATACCATATTTTGAAATAACAAATATGTTTCTTTTGCAGCACTATCATCTGGACGTGCTTCCGCAACTGTTTTAATTGTTAACCAATTATATAGTGCATCTTGTACTGAACGCATGAAAACTCCCCTTTCTTATCCTGCTTTTTGTTGTTTCGCTTGACGCAAACGCAGTCTATAAATTCCAAGTACAATTGCCGCTACAACAAGTCCTTCTCCAACAGGTAAAAACACAGCAAAAAAGGTTAATACTGTGCATCCAATTGCTAATGATATGTATATCACAATATTTTTTAGTACAGACAACTTTCTAGCAAACCCTAAATTATAAACGAGAGCACTTAATATAATAATCGTCCCATAAAGTAACCACATTCCTAACTCTGGATTTTCATCTACCTTACACAATTTTGCAAAAAAAGACATCCTTTCTAACACACTCTTCCCCCCTAGCAGTAAAATGCAATTTTCTTTATACACTTAATACAAGAGTAACTCGCAAAAAAAATACTGTCCACAAAAAAGAGTAAATATTCTAAAAAAATAAACAAAATAAAAAAAACAACGCCCTTTATAAAGGGCGTTGTTTTTTTATTTTTACGCTTCAACAGATTTCTTTTTCTTAGCAGCTCTTTCACGTTCGCTCTTATCAAGAATCTTTTTACGTAAACGAATTGATTCTGGAGTTACTTCACAGAACTCGTCATCGTTTAAGTACTCTAATGACTCTTCTAAAGTCATTAAGCGTGGTTTCTTCATTGTTGAAGTTTGATCTTTCGTCGCAGAACGAATGTTAGTTTGTTGTTTCATTTTCACAACGTTAACTGTTAAGTCGTTCTCACGAGTGTGTTCTCCGACAATCATACCAGCATATACTTCTGTACCTGGTTCAACGAAGATTACACCACGGTCTTCAACTTGCATAATACCGTATTGTGATGCTTTTCCTGTTTCAAGTGAAACTAGAACACCTTGGCGACGTCCACCAACTTGTCCAGCGTGTACTGGTTGGTAGCAATCGAATGTATGGTTTAAAATACCGTAACCACGAGTTAATGTTAAGAATTCTGTTGTGTAACCAATTAAACCACGTGCTGGAACCATGAAAGTAAGGCGAACTTGACCGTTTCCGTTATTCACCATATCTAACATTTCACCTTTACGTGCACCCATAGATTCCATAATAGAACCAGTGTATTCTTCAGGTACATCGATTTGTACGCGCTCTACAGGCTCACATCTTACGCCATCAACTTCTTTAATGATTACTTCTGGCTTAGATACTTGTAATTCATAACCTTCACGACGCATGTTTTCAATTAAGATAGATAAATGTAGTTCCCCACGTCCAGATACGATCCACGCATCAGGAGAATCTGTATTATCTACACGTAAACTTACATCTGTTTCTAATTGTGAACGAAGACGCTCTTCAATTTTACGAGATGTAATGTATTTACCTTCACGACCTGCAAATGGGCTGTTATTTACAAGGAACGTCATTTGTAGTGTTGGCTCATCAATACGTAATAATGGTAACGCATCTTGATGTTCAACTGGACATACTGTTTCACCTACGTTAATGTCTTCCATACCAGAAACGGCTACTAAGTCCCCTGCTTTTGCTTCTTCAATTTCTTGACGTTTTAATCCCATGTAACCGAATAATTTCGTTACGCGGAATTGCTTCACGCTTCCGTCTACTTTCATTAAAGCAACTTGTTGTCCAACCTTCATTGTACCGCGGAATACGCGACCAACTCCAATACGTCCAACGTAGTCGTTGTAATCAAGAAGTGCTACTTGGAATTGAAGTGGCTCTTCGCTGTTATCAATTGGTGCTGGAATATGTTCGATAATTGTATCGAATAATGATTTCATATTCTCTTCTTGATTTGCTGGATTTGAATCTAAGCTTGCTGTTCCGTTCATTGCTGATGCAAATACAACTGGGAACTCTAATTGATCTTCGTTTGCACCAAGCTCAATGAATAAGTCGATTACTTCATCAACTACTTCATCTGGACGAGCGAAGTCACGGTCAATTTTGTTTACAACTACGATTGGAGTTAAGTTTTGCTCAAGAGCTTTCTTTAAAACAAATCGTGTTTGTGGCATACAACCTTCATATGCATCAACAACAAGTAAAACACCATCAACCATTTTCATGATACGTTCTACTTCTCCACCGAAGTCAGCGTGACCAGGTGTATCTAAAATGTTAATTCTTTTATCTTCATAGTGAATCGCTGTATTTTTCGCTAAAATTGTAATACCGCGTTCTCTTTCTAGATCATTTGAATCCATTGCGCGTTCTTCAACGTGTTCGTTCGCACGGAAAGTCCCCGCTTGACGTAATAACTGGTCAACAAGTGTTGTTTTACCATGGTCAACGTGGGCAATAATTGCTATATTACGTAAATCTTGTCGTTTTTTCAACATGTCCAACTCCTAATGTCTTTTTAATCCTTCTCTATTATAAGAGCGAAGGGGATACAATAGCAATTAAAATAAAAGCAAGAATGAAAATATAGTTGTATTCTTACTTTTGTGAAAGTAAAATGAGATTGGAGGGTGAAGAAATGGAACACATTCAATATCGCTTTTTATTAACTGCAATTATCGGTGTTATTTTCTTAATCGGTATCGGCATTATGATTGCTGAAAATAGTCCAATCGGTATTATTATTTGCATTATCGGCACATTTGTTACAGTTGGATACGGTTTTGTAACAAAAAGAAAAATGCGCAAATCACAATAACGCTAAAAAGTAAGAAGCTTATACACAGCCTCTTACTTTTTTTGTTGCTCTCATATAAACGATAACACTTCTTCATACACTCCTGGTTTTGCAACTAACACACTGCTCTTCTCTATGATAGAAAGTGGCGCTCCAGAGAATGTCGTCACCTTACCTCCAACTTCTTCTACAATTATCTGCCCTCCGCCAAAATCCCATGGTGATAATCTCGGCGTTACATATGCATCTATTCTTCCTGTTGCAACGTATACCATCTCTAATGCTGCACAGCCATATGACCTTGTGCCCCTTGCTTTCTTAACAAGTGCTATCATACTTTCCATATTAAGCAATGGATTATCTGTAAGCCATATCGCATTTAAAGCTACAATACCTTGCTCTACAGTTCCTTTTTCCAATGGAGGAATCGATATATCATTACAAAAAGCTCCAGATCCCTTGACTGCATGATATAGCTCATCATGCACTGGATCATATATAAGTCCAATCTTTCCGATACCGTTCTCATAAATCCCAATTGAAATCGCAAAATTTCTTTTTTGATGAACAAAGTTCATCGTGCCGTCAATTGGATCAATTAACCAAACAACCCCGTCAGAAGACGTTATCTCGTCTCCATAACCCTCTTCTCCTAAAATATTATGATTCGGGAATGTTTCTTTAATTTTCCCAATTAAAAACTGTTCTATCTCTCGGTCCATATTTGTAACTAAGTCAGCTGCATTTGATTTTGTTTCTATAATAAGTGCTTTTTTCATTGATGCCATTAAATGCTCTCCTGCATCCCGAATCCACCGTTTGGCGTGTGCATCGATGTCTTTCCATACTTCTTGCATGTTTAAACACTCCGATCTATACTGTTCACAGAAAAAACGAACCCTTTATAAGGTTCGCACCAACTAATTTTTTATACATATACTATTATTACGCTTCTAAACGAATCATTTCAAGTCTTAATACTTCTAACTTTTGTACACACTCTTCTTTTTTCTGGTTATCATCTTCCATCATCGCATCATATAAAGTTGCTAATTCATAATCTAGCTCCAAACGTAGCACCGGTATTCTCTTTTCAGCATCTGTTCTCTTTAACGCATTAATCACCTGTCTCATATTATTTGCCTCCTCCCAATATTCGTCTGCCCTCGGACTAGAATTAATTCAATTTTCTGATTTTTTGTTTTATACTATACTATGTTGGATAAATCATCTATGCAACAAAATTATATTTTTTTATTTAAATTTTTTTGTGCTGTTTTTTTTTATGAATAGTACAAGCTATGCTAAAATAAAAGCAAAATAGGAGTTGGAGGAACAATCATGACAATACAAACATTCAAGTCAACTGATTTTGATGTCTTTACAGTTGATGGTCTCGAAGAACGAATGAGTGCAATTAAAACGAACATTCATCCTAAGCTAGAAGCTTTAGGGGAACAATTTGCAGAATACTTATCCAAACAAACTGATGAGAACTTTTTTTATCATGTTGCAAAACACGCACGCCGCAAAGTCAATCCACCAAACGATACTTGGGTTGCTTTTTCAACAAATAAACGAGGATATAAAATGCTACCGCATTTCCAAATCGGCTTATGGGGTACTCATGCCTTCATATACTTTGGTTTAATCTATGAGTGTCCACAAAAAGTTGAGACGGCTCATGCCTTCTTAGAACATTTAAATGATTTAAAAACAAATATTCCAAATGACTTCGTTTGGTCCATTGACCATACTAAACCAAGTGTGAAATTACATAAAACACTTGAAACCGAAGACTTACAAAAGATGATTGAACGATTAGCTACTGTAAAAAAAGCAGAATTATTAGTTGGTATTCATATATCACCAGAGGAGTTTTCAGCAATGACCAACGAACAATTCCTTGCTAAGATTGAATCTACGATGCAATCACTCCTTCCTTTATATGCACTTTGTAATCGATAGTAGAAAACGGACAATTTATATTGTCCGTTTTTAGTTGTTATCACATTATATCACTTCAGTTTTTATTTTTCAAAATATTTTTTACATTTTTACAAGCTTTTGTTCTTCGACTTCTTTTGCCCTTTGAATAGCACGATATATAGAGTATCCACTTACTTCTTGAAATTCTTTATCAATTTTCTTTTCTTCTGCTTTCGATGGAACAATCTCTTTAAAACGACGATATAAACCCATTAACTCTTCTCTTATAATTCCTTTTTCATAAGCTTTCTCAATCGCTTCATAAAACTTCACCATTGTAACCATTTCCTCATTTGACCAATCATAATCTAACGGATATTGATATTCCATTTTGCACCTCATTTATCATTTCTTCTTGTTTCATTATGCTATCTTAAAGAGAATATTTTATTCTTCATTATAGCCACTCTGCATTATACACTATTTATTCATTTTAATGGAATTGTCTTCCTCTATTCATTAGTTGAGGCTAACTATTAAACATACTCACCTTAAAAAGATTTTTTTCTATACATCTATAATTATTGGTGATATAATGCTTTTGTTTTATAGAAAATAAAGTGAAGCTACCATCTCAAAAACGATTTTTTGAATGGCAGAAAAACAAGCCTTATTCTAAAAAGGGCTACACTTTTTTAGAGCAGGATTATATAAAACAAATTACACTAAATATTATGAAGAAGAAGGGGTGTATAGATTGTCCCAATACGAAACACCATTGTTTACCGCTTTAGTTGAGCACAGTAAGCGAAATCCAATTCAATTCCATATTCCTGGTCATAAAAAAGGACAGGGCATGGATCCTACATTTCGCGAATTTATTGGGCATAATGCATTAGCAATTGATTTAATTAATATTGCGCCACTCGATGATTTACATCATCCAAAAGGTATGATTAAAGAAGCACAAGATTTAGCAGCAGCCGCATTCGGTGCAGATCATACTTTCTTTTCTATTCAAGGTACAAGTGGCGCTATTATGACAATGGTGATGAGCGTTTGCGGTCCTGGTGACAAAATCCTAGTACCACGAAACGTGCATAAATCAGTAATGTCAGCTATTATTTTCTCAGGTGCAAAACCGATTTTCATGCATCCTGAAATCGATCCGAAGCTCGGTATTTCTCATGGAATCACAATTCAATCTGTCAAAAAAGCACTTGAAGAGCACTCAGATGCAAAGGGCTTACTTGTTATTAACCCAACGTACTTTGGGTTTGCTGCAGACTTAGAACAGATTGTACAATTAGCACATTCTTATGACATCCCTGTACTAGTCGACGAAGCTCATGGTGTTCATATTCATTTTCACGATGAATTACCTATGTCAGCGATGCAAGCTGGTGCGGATATGGCAGCAACAAGTGTTCACAAATTAGGAGGCTCTTTAACTCAAAGTTCTATTCTTAATGTGAAAGAAGGCTTAGTGAATGTAAAGCATGTCCAATCTATTATTAGCATGCTTACAACTACATCAACTTCTTACATCTTGTTAGCATCCCTTGATGTTGCGAGAAAACGTCTTGCTACAGAAGGAACAGCACTCATAGAACAAACAATACAATTAGCTGAGCATGTTCGTGATGCTATAAATTCTATTGAGCATCTTTACTGTCCTGGAAAAGAAATGTTAGGTACAGATGCTACCTTTAACTATGATCCTACAAAGATAATTGTATCTGTAAAAGATTTAGGTATTACCGGCCACCAAGCTGAAGTATGGCTTAGAGAGCAATATAACATTGAAGTAGAACTCTCAGATCTATACAACATACTATGTCTTATCACTTTGGGAGATACAGAAAGTGATACAAATACACTTATTGCATCATTACAAGATTTAGCAGCAACATTTAGAAATAGGGCAGATAAAGGTGTTCAAGTACAAGTAGAGATTCCAGAAATTCCAGTGCTAGCACTTTCTCCTCGAGATGCTTTTTATTCGGAAACAGAAGTCATTCCATTTGAAAATGCAGCGGGTCGTATTATAGCTGATTTTGTTATGGTTTATCCGCCAGGGATTCCAATCTTTACTCCGGGGGAAATTATTACACAAGAAAACTTAGAGTATATTCGTAAAAACTTAGAAGCAGGTTTACCTGTACAAGGTCCTGAAGATATGACATTACAAACATTACGTGTTATTAAAGAGTACAAGCCTATCAGTTGATAGGCTTTTTTTTCACCTTTTTTCCTTTTCTTCATACGATACTTAAGAATGTAACGTATAGGTGGGGATACTATTATGATTGTAATAGGCCGTTCTATTGTACATCCTTATATTACAAATGAATACGAGCCATTTGCAGCAGAGAAACAACAAATTTTATCAATAATGGCAGGAAATCAAGAAGTTTATTCCTTCCGAACAGCTGATGAACTCAGCTTTGATCTCAATTTACGAGTTAATATTATTATCTCTGCACTAGAGCTTTTTCAAAGTGGATTTCAGTTTCGTACATTTCAACAATCCTTTTGCAACCCCCAGTATTGGAAAAAAACGTCTCTTGGAGGATTCGAGCTTCTTCCAAACATACCACCTTCTATTGCCATACAGGATATTTTCAAAAACGGAAAACTATATGGAACTGAATGCGCAACCGCTATGATCATTATTTTTTATAAAGCTTTACTATCATTGTATGAGGAAGAAACTTTCAATCGTCTATTTGCAAACCTTTTACTTTATACATGGGACTACGACCAAGATCTAAGGCTCATAACAAAAAACGGTGGCGATCTTGTTCCAGGTGACCTCGTTTACTTTAAAAACCCACAAGTAAATCCAGCTACGATTGAATGGCAAGGAGAAAATACAATCTATTTAGGAAATTTCTTTTTTTACGGGCATGGCGTAGGTGTAAAAACAAAAGAAGAAATTATTTATTCATTAAATGAACGACGAGTCCCTTACGCTTTTATTTCAGCTTTCTTGACCGATACTATTACCCGTATCGATAGTCGTATAATGAGCCAATACGCTTCTTCTAGTACACCACAGACCTCCATAAGCTTTATTCCGATTAGGGATGATGCAATCGTTGCAACAGTTGGTCATACAACTACAATTTATTAAAAAAGCGCCTACACATGTAGGCGCTTTTTCTTATTATTAAGCTTTTGTATGTTCTTTATGGTCACATTCGCAATGAGATCCACATTTCCCGTATAGTACTGT
>NZ_JAKUEU010000116.1:0-11803 GCF_022663075.1 Bacillus cereus group sp. BfR-BA-01441 | reverse complement strand
TTATGATAGATATATTCGAAAAATCGTTAATATAGTTTCACATACTATCTGTCACTATCATGATTAAAATCTCTCTAATACGATTTTCCCAATGGTGTGCCCGCTTTCAAGTAGTGCATGTGCTTTCTTTAAGTTTTCAGCGTTAATCGGTGTTAATGTTTCATTGTTATGTAAGCTGTACTGATAGTCTAGAAGGAGTTTATTTCTAAAAAGAAGAATTTTTTATTGTATTACTTTATCCCAAACTAAATGTAAAGGTGGATACATAATGACAGTAAAGAAGCTTTATTTCATCCCAGCAGGTCGTTGTATGTTAGATCATTCTTCTGTTAATAGTACACTCGCGCCGGGGAATTTATTGAACTTACCTGTATGGTGTTATCTTTTGGAGACAGAAGAGGGGCCTATTTTAGTAGATACAGGTATGCCAGAAAGTGCAGTTAATAATGAAGGGATTTTTAACGGTACATTTGTTGAAGGACAGATTTTACCGAAAATGACTGAAGAAGATAGAATCGTGAATATATTAAAGCGTGTAGGGTATGAGCCGGACGACCTTTTATATATTATTAGTTCTCACTTACATTTTGATCATGCAGGAGGAAACGGTGCTTTTACAAATACACCGATTATTGTGCAGCGAGCGGAATATGAGGCAGCACTTCATAGAGAAGAATATATGAAAGAATGTATATTACCGCATTTGAACTACAAAATTATTGAAGGGGATTATGAAGTGGTACCAGGTGTTCAATTATTGTATACGCCAGGTCATTCTCCAGGCCATCAGTCGTTATTCATTGAGACGGAGCAATCCGGTTCAGTTTTATTAACAATTGATGCATCGTACACGAAAGAGAATTTTGAAGATGAAGTGCCGTTCGCAGGATTTGATCCAGAATTAGCTTTATCTTCAATCAAACGCTTAAAAGAAGTTGTGACAAAAGAGAAATCGATTGTTTTCTTTGGTCATGATATAGAGCAGGAAAAGGGTTGTAGAGTGTTCCCGGAGTATATATAGTGCAAAAAGTCATGAGTTCGCGTGCTCATGACTTTTTCGTTTAAATAATTTTTTTAAATAAATTATAAACTTTTTTTGAACTATCTTCGTTTAACTGATAGTACGTAAGTTTTACATCATCAGGAGTATCTTGCTGAGCAATCATCACTTCGCTACTGTGATGATCAACTACCCATATGAAATATTTTTTATAAGTTCCATCCTCGAAAGTAATCCACATATCACAATCTATTAAGTCTGATCCTTCTTCATCTAATGTTAATTTACCTTTTTTTGCGGTATTCATACTGTTAATAAACGTTTTTAATTCATCTGTTTTTGTGAGAAAGATATCCTGTTTTGTTTTAATTGATTCGACATGTATATCTTTTATTTCCTGTTTTCCTAAAAAAACAGGGGGCTCATTTGGATCTCGCGAGCTTGAAATAATAGTAGCTTTCTTTTTCGGTTTATTTGCAGTATAGAGATCTTGAATAGATTTTCCCGAGTTTATAAACCATGCAATTCCAGAAATAATTAATACGCTACCTAGCAATAAAATAATTTTTTTAATAGGATTTTCTCCTCTCTATTACTTCGTGTGAAGAGCTTTTCTATTAATATATGATAGGTAAGCGTAAAGTATTATAGTTGAACTTGGTTATGCTTCACAGTTTTTATCGGGCGATCTATGAGTAAATTGTAAGTGAGCCCAATTAATACGAAAATGCCACCGATAACTTTCCCGATTGAGAGTTCATTTGTCAGGAAGAAATCAATAATAGTCCCCGCAAATAATTGTCCGATAAAGATGAGTAATGTTAAATAAAAGGCTGATATTTTAGGAGTAATATAGTTGGATAATGAAATAACGATAACGCCTACTAATCCGCCTAAATATACAGCGATAGGAATGGACTGTAACGTATGCATTGGAATATACAATGAATCTGAACTGAACATTAAAAATAACATAGAGAAAAATAAGCCAGTAATATAATTAAAAAACGTGCCTTCCCAATTGCCAATTTTCTTTGCTAAATTCGCGTTAATAATTCTAGCAACGACGATAGAAACACCAGCTAAAATAGCGATCGTAATATATAACATTTTCTTGCCCCCATTAATAAATTGTCATGATTATAATTCCAGAAGAGATGAAACATAATCCAACTAGTTTTTTCCTTTCAAACTTTGCAACTTTCATTCCTAATAAACCGAAATGATCAATAACGATGGAAGCAATGGATTGACCGAGTAAACTTAATGCGATCGTAATAGAGGCACCAAGGACGGAGAAACTTATATTGTTAAAAAGAACAGTGAATACTCCAATCGCTCCAGCACTATATAAAAAAAGTGGAATACTTTTATCAAAATGGATTTTATGTTTGTTTATGATTAAAACGAAAATAACTGCAATTAAACCGACAAGGTGAATGACAACACTTGCTGTATACTTCCCAATTAACTCGGATAAAATTCCATTCAATGGAAGCATAACGGCGATGAGCACACCAATAAAGACAGAAAGAAAGTTATACAATGTAATATCCCCTTTGTATTTCATATTTGTAATGACTGTATCATGCTGAAATTGTGTATTGTTATGACATATGTCATAGTGGAAGAAGAAAATTTTGATTACAATGGGGATGAGTTGTAAAGGTGGGGAACTATGAAGAAAGTATGTAATTCTATTAAATTAGCAGAGTATATGAAGAAAAATAATATTGATTCATTTTTTAGTCATGATATGAAGCCATATATGGAACTTATATTTTTTAAAAAGAATGAGTTTATTTGTAGAGAAAATGAAGAGATAGATTATTTATTTTTCTTCGTTGAAGGAAAAGCGAAAGCGTTTAATACATTAAGTAACGGGAAATCTGTATTATTATGCTTTTATGATAGCTTGCAGCTGTTAGGAGATGTGGAGTTAATTCATTCTCAAAAGACAACTTCAAACGTACAAGTGATGGCAGATTCATATTGTGTTGGTTTGCCTTTAGGGAAAGTGAGAAATCAACTATTTAATGATGCGAAATTTTTACGATGTATTTGCGGATCGTTAGCGCATAAGTTAAATCGGCTTTCAAAAAATAGTACAATTAATTTACTATATCCTCTTGAAAATAGACTTGCGAGTTACATGTTAGCAGCAGGAGAACGGGCAGTACAGCACGGAAATAGAATTGTATTTAGTGGGAATTTAACGGAAACAGCGGAATTGTTAGGAACGAGCTATCGGCATTTGTTGCGCACATTAAATGTTTTTTGTGATAAAGAGATAATAAAGAAGAATGATGGTTGTTTTGAAGTAGTAAACGTGGAAGTTTTGAGAGAATTGGCAGCAGATGTTTATAAATAGGAGGAGAGTATAAATGATAACACCTATATTTAGAATTTTTGATATTGAAAAAGCAAAACTATTTTACTTAGGTTTTTTAGGATTTAAACTGGATTGGGAACATCGGTATGAGGAAAATATGCCATTATATTTGCAAATTTCGTTACAGGATGCTGTGATACATTTATCAGAACATCATGGTGATGCCTCACCAGGTGGTGCGATTCGGATCAAAATAGATGATGTAAAGGATTATCATTCTGTAGTATTAAGTAAAGAATATGCTTATTCGAAGCCGAATATAGAAAAAACACCTTGGGGTACAATTGAATTAACTGTAATTGATCCGTTTTCAAATAGAATTACACTATACGAGGAAAAATTGTAGAAATGGAATGAAGAGTAGTTCATAGAGCAGTGAACTGTTCTTTTTTATTTTGAGTAGATATTGAATCATATAAAAAGAAAATGTTATGATTATGGAAACGTATGAATATATGAACAAGTATTCATACGTTTAAGAAGAGGAGGGATTAGAATGAAAGATCTAATTATTATTGGGGCGGGTCAAGCTGGATTAACAATGGGATATTACTTGAAGCAAGAAGGGTATAATTTTTTATTACTTGAGGCAGGAAAACGAGTTGGTGATTCATGGAGAAATCGATATGATTCTTTGCAGCTTTTTACCCCAAGGTCTTACAGTAGCTTGCCGGGTATGGCGTTAATAGGTGAAAAAAATGAATTTCCATATAAAGATGAAATTGCAACTTATTTAGAAGAATATGCAAGACATTTTCAATTACCGGTACAATTACAAACGGAAGTTCTAAAAATAAAGAAAGAAAAAGAAATATTTGAATTACATACTCCTACAGAAATTTTACAAACGAAAAAAGTTATTATCGCAACAGGTGCTTTTCAGCAGCCGTTTATTCCCTCAGTTTCAGCAAATCTATCATCACATATTTTTCAAATACATTCATCACAATATAAATCACCATCACAAATTCCTAAGGGAAAAGTACTAGTAGTAGGTGGTGGGAATTCAGGAATGCAAATTGCAGTAGAACTGGCAAAGACTCATGAAGTTACGGTGTCTATTAGTCATCCTTTAACGTTTTTACCGTTACAACTTTTTGGAAAAAGTATTTTTAATCTGCTAGAAAAAGTGGGTTTATTGTACGCTGAAATAAATACAAAGAGGGGAAGATGGTTTCAGAAGAGAAAGGACCCTATTTTCGGTTTTGAAGGTAAGAAACTTATTCGTAATGGAGCAATCAAACTGCAAGAAAAAGTAGTAAGTGCATCAGGAAATAACATTATGTTTCAGAATGGTGATACTTATAGTGCAGAAAGCATTATATGGTCAACTGGTTTTGTTCAAAATTATAATTGGATTGAAATTGAACAGGCAGTGAATGAGAAAGGATTTCCTAATCATATAAAGGGAATCAGTCCAGTAAAAGGATTGTATTATATCGGTTTACCATGGCAATCTCAAAGGGGTTCCGCACTTATTTGTGGTGTAGGAAAGGATGCAGAGTATGTACTTTCTGAAATCAAAAAAATAGATCAGTAGCAATAACTACTGATCATCCATATGTACATGAATTAGGAGAGGTCAAACATTTATTAACTTTATTATAATAGATTTTCATAGAATTAAAAACTGAAAATTCAAATTTAATGTTGAGAAAGTTTTTTGTATCGAAATATATGAAAAAATAGGGATTTTTATTAAAACAGAAAAAGATATTTCTATTTTAGTAAATTATGATATAGTCTAAATAAGCGTGTTTTTCCATAAATGTAATTATTTTCATTGTAATTTTGTTTATATGAGGGAAGGAGAAGTAATTATGAAGTTTGATGATCAACGCTTACTAGGAGTCCGATTAGGTTCTGTACTTGTGACAGAGGAAAATCAATATTTAGTAATTAAGAAAAAAGATCATTATGCACTGTTAAATATACATAATTTAGAATGCACTCATGTTGAAGTGCAGTTAGAACATTTGGAAGAAATGTTGCGGGAAGATTTCCAAGAAAGTATAACGGAGATTATCGCACCAGAACATATAAAAATTGTTGCGAAAAATGTTATATAGATAAAGAAGCTGGAAGGAACAGCTTCTTTATTTTCATTATAAGGATAACGTTTTTACAACCTCACCAATGATCCCTTCCATTTGATGAACACCTAAATCGGAATTAGTCATAATAACAGCACCATTCCCGCAGTATGGATAACAAACCATCATACATTGAAATCCAACGCCCCATCCGAGTGAATAAATCTGTAATTCTTCATTAGAATCATCTAGAAAAACACCTAATCCAGTCCATTTTGAGCAACCTTGAGGAGAAATCATGTCTATTACTAATTTTTGAGAAAGTTTTAGTTTGCCCTTTCCTTGTAAGGAATGAATGATTTCAATAACTAAAGCTGATAAGTCAGTTGGTGTTGTCCAAATACCTGAAGCAGCTGCGAATGGATAAAATGGATACTTCTCATTTGTTACAGTTCTATCTTTATTATGTCCGCAAGCAAAAACATCGGTTTTATCTATGTCTTTTGGAGAAAAAAGTGTACTATTTTTCATTTGTAATGGCTGGAAGATGTGTTCTTCTAATAACTGACTAAATGATCTTCCTGTAATATCTTCTAGTAGTAGTTCGATTATACAAAAGTTTGCGTCTGAGTAGTGAAATTCACTTTCTGGTTTATAAGTTACCTCTATAGGTACGGGGCAATATAGTGTTTTACCGGAAAGGAGCTCAGACATATTAGGTAAGCCTTTTGCAGGTGTATAATGTTCAAAACTATTAGGTGGATCAATGAGTCCAGATTGATGGCTTAATAAGTTTCTCAAAGTGATGCTTTTTTGTGAAGTAAATAGATTAGTAGGAATGTTCCAAGATGTGAGTTTATCATTTACGTCTTCGTCTAAATGCAAGATTTCTTGATCTGATAACATTAGTACGAGCATTGTAGTGATGAATTTGCTGATAGAACAAGAATTAAAGAGAGAATTTGTAGTAACAGCTCTAGTTGTTCCAGCTTCAAGTGTTCCAAAGGCAGTCGCTTCATCTAGTTTGCCATTACATATAACAGCGAGGCTTAAACCTGCAACGGAATATTGGTTCATTTTCTCGTATATATTGCTACTTTTTAAGTTCATGGTGACTCCTTTCTTTAAAGACAGAATAGTATTTTTATTATACAGTAGTAAAAAAAAGAAAACACTTCGTCATTCACCAATGAAGTGTTTTCTTTTTTAGTTAGTTTGAAGTGAACTTTTGAAAAAATTTGTCTCGGTACATGTACATAACCCATGAGATTGTTATTAAAGAAATGATGATTTGTTTGTTTTTAATTGGTGCATTGAAAACAAGCCAACCAACTATATCAAATAACAAATGTAGCACGATTGAAAGAACTACAAATTGAAGTAACGTATTTAAAAATCTTTTCATAAAGTGTCCCCTTAAAATAATAGGTTTTATTAACAGTTTGATATAGTGATATTATACATTAAATGTGTATTGTGGTAAAATTTACATAAGTTAGTGGAATAAAGCAAATGAAAGTTAGTAAGGGGGAACATTCATGGAATTCTGGATGGTTATACTGATAGTAGCCTTTGGTTTCATTTATATCGCTGAAAAATTAACTACAATTGAAAAGAAAAATGATGCGCGTTTAAAGAGAATTGAAGATAGATTACAATTAATTACGAAAGAAATGGGAATTATAGAAAGAGAACCTGAAATTAATAAAGAACTACGCCAGCTTGTAGAAGAAGGCAAAAAAATTACAGCAGTTAAGAGAGTAAGAGAAGCTTTTGGTTTTTCCTTACCACAAGCGAAGCAATATGTTGATAAATTATAAAAAAGATCATCCATTTGGGTGATCTTTTTCACTGCACCATGCGTGTATTTACATAAGCCGCGATTATAAAGTGTCCAATTAGAGTGATAGGAATAACGATTGTGACATTAGGCGTAGTGAAGACACTGCCGATTGTCGCAATGACACCAGCAATTAAATTATAAAGACCTACTATTTTTGATAGTTTCACTTTATCAGGTACGCGGCGTTCGTTGAATCCTGATAAGAGCCAAGTGTACTGCTTTACTCCGATGAAATAAGCTAGTGCAAATGAAATGATTGCTACTATAAATAATGTTGGTGAAGCGAAGAGAGTCATTGCAAACACCTCCGTTAATGGGCTATAAATAAATTATAGTCCGAATGTTATAATTTAACAAAATATAATTTTGGTTTTAAGTGTAATAGAAAAATGGAGTATTGGTAATGAGGGGAGATTAAGTATGAATATTGTGGAGTTTCAGAGGTATGTATCAAATTTCAGTAAAGAAAAAGGATTTCAAGATACAACAATTGAAGAGCGTACGATATATACGATGGCGGAATTAGGTGAATTAGCAGAAGTTATATTAAAGCGTGATAAAATACAAGATTCGAAAAGAGAGATTGGTTTAGAAATGTTTGATGTCATTTGGAATGTATGTGATTTAGCAAATAAGTTAGAAATTGATTTGGAGAAGGCATTTGAAGAAAAAATGAGGATAAATAAAAAACGTGAATGGTAAGTGGAATATTAATGTGTAAAGAAGGGGGATACGAGTGAAAAGGAAGCTTTTTATAGGAGGAATCTTTACCTTAATTAGTGTAATGAGTGTTGTCGCTTACTTAGTTTTTCAGGGTATATTCATTCCGAATCAAATAAGTGCGGATAAGTATGAAATAAAAGGTGTAGATGTTGCGTCGTATCAAGGGGATATAGATTGGAGAGAGTTGGAAAAGCAAAATATGAAGTTTGCGTTTATAAAGGCGACTGAAGGAAGTTCGTTTGTGGATGAGTACTTTTCGAAAAATTGGAGGAATGCGAATAAGACAGATATGCGCATCGGAGCGTATCATTTTTTTAGTTTCGATAGTAAGGGTGAAACACAAGCAGAGCAATTTATACGAACTGTTCCAAAATATAAACAAGCACTGCCACCCGTGATTGATGTTGAGTTTTACGCTAACAAAAAAGATAATCCGCCTAAGCGTGAAGATGTTACGAAAGAGTTGGCGGTCATGATTGAAATGCTAGAAAAACATTACGATAAGAAAGTAATATTGTATGCAACGCAAGAGGCGTATGATTTATATATAAAGGATGCGTATCCAAAATGTGATATATGGATTCGTAGTGTTCTTACAAAACCGAGTTTATCTGATGAGAGAAAATGGACGTTTTGGCAATACACGAACCGCGGGAGATTAAGCGGTTATAATGGAAAAGAAAAGTATATTGATTTGAATGTATTTTATGGGAATGAGGAAGAGTTTGAGAATTATGGAATGGAAGATTAAGTTTTAAAGCGTACAAAATTTTGTACGCTTTTTTGTTAATTACATAAAAGTATGCAAATGAAGATGGAACAAACATTTGAGATAAATTGTCTAATATAGGTAATAACTATTTAGCTTGAAAGAAAGGGTTGATAACATGAAAAAGAATACGTTGTTAAAAGTAGGATTATGTGTAAGTTTACTAGGAACAACTCAATTTGTTAGCACGATTTCTTCTGTACAAGCATCACACAAGGTAGAGCAAATAGTAATCAAAAATGAGACGGGAACTATTTCAATATCTCAGTTAAACAAGAATGTATGGGTTCATACGGAGTTAGGTTATTTTAATGGAGAAGCAGTTCCTTCGAACGGTCTAGTTCTTAATACTTCTAAAGGGCTAGTACTTGTTGATTCTTCTTGGGATAACAAATTAACGAAGGAACTAATAGAAATGGTAGAAAAGAAATTTCAGAAGCGCGTAACAGATGTCATTATTACACATGCGCACGCTAATCGAATTGGCGGAATAACAGCGTTGAAAGAAAGAGGCATTAAAGCGCATAGTACAGCATTAACCGCAGAACTAGCAAAGAACAGTGGATATGAAGAGCCGCTTGGAGATTTACAAACAATTATGAGTTTGAAGTTTGGCAATACAAAAGTAGAAACGTTCTATCCAGGGAAAGGACATACAGAAGAGAATATTGTTGTTTGGTTGCCACAATATCAAATTTTAGCTGGAGGCTGTTTAGTAAAATCTGCGGAAGCTAAAGATTTAGGAAATGTTGCGGATGCGTATGTAAATGAATGGTCTACATCGATTGAGAATGTGCTGAAGCGATATGGAAATATAAATTCGGTAGTACCTGGTCATGGAGAAGTAGGAGACAAGGGATTACTTTTACATACATTGGATTTATTAAAATAAGAAATTGTAGAAATACAAAAGAAAGGAGAAATAATTTTCTCCTTTCTTTCTTCTAACTATATTTAAATGCTGAATCTGTCGATTACGTCAGCATATATTACTGAGATTTTAATTCCAAGTATACAAATACTAGTACTGTCATAATTGCAATAACAACGTAAGTAGCATCAAGCATTATAAGTGTTTTTAAAGTTTCAGTCATCGTAATTCACCCCTGTTATAAAAATATAACATGATCTTTTTATTGATTAGATTAGAGATCATAAAGATAAAATGTATATGAAATTTCTTAAGTAGCTTCTATATAAATATATCATATAAATAATGTAAGTAATGTTAAGATAGTGTAAATGTATTGTAAATAAAGAGGTTTACAATGAAGGCTTTAATAAAAAAATGATAGTTCCTTAAAATAAAAAATACGCTATTTTCATATGAGATGAATTGCAATTATTTGTATAAGGGATTCAAAAAAATTTTTTCGTTGTATATATTTCTCCAAATTAATTATTTAGCTATTTAAAAGTATCGAAAGATGTGTGCACACTAATGTATATTTTTTGGATGTCAATAAAAGTATTATGTCAACAATATGAACTGTCACAAATCTTTATATATTATTGTGATTGATATCACATCACTTTTTTTCAATGGGTATTATGCTTAAGGTGTAATGAATGATTGGGAGAGGGTGGGATGATATGTTTTGTTATCAATGTGAACAAACGCCAACAGGCGGATGTAAAGTAATGGGTGTTTGTGGCAAGAATGAAACGATTGCGAGTTTACAAGATACGATTGTGTTTGGGCTAAAAGGAATTGCAGCTTATCGCACACATGCTGCTCAGCTAGGGTATACGGATGCATTTGTAGATGCTACAACACAAGAAGCTTTATATATGACATTAACAAATTCTAACTTTAACGAACAAGAGCATATTGATATGGCTATGAAAGTTGGGAAATCAGCTTTACGGGTGATGGAGTTATTGGATGAGGCACATACGAATCATTTTGGTGTGCCAGAGCCTGTACAAATTACACAAAATCGTGTAGAAGGTAAAGCAATTGTAGTTACGGGCCATAATTTATTTGCATTAGAAGAACTATTAAAGCAAACAGAAGGAAAAGACATTAATATTTATACGCATTCTGAAATGCTACCAGCACACGGATACCCGCAACTGAAAAAATATAAACATTTAAAAGGAAACATCGGTAAGGCATGGTATGATCAAAGACGCCTTTTTGAAAAATTTACTGGTGCCATATTAGCTACAACGAACTGTGTTATGCCAATTAAAGGATCATACTCTGATCGATTCTTTTCATATGACATTGCAGGTTTAGAGGGTGTACAAAAAATTGAAAATGATGATTTTACACCATTGATTCAAAAAGCACTAGAACTTTCAGAAGTACATATGGAGTCGGATGAACAGTTAGTAACAGGGTTTCATCATAATACAGTATTATCATTAGCTCCGGAAATTATTAATGCAGTAAAAGAGGGGAAGATAAAGCGTTTCTTTGTTATCGCCGGTTGTGATGCACCGGGAAAAGGCGGAGAATATTATCGTGAATTAGCAACGTCACTTCCGCCAGAAACAGTTATTTTAACAACTTCTTGCGGGAAATTCCGCTTTAATGATGTGGATTACGGTGTTGTACCTGGTACCGAGATTCCGCGCTACATCGACTTAGGACAATGTAATAATTCCATTTCTACAGTGAAAATAGCAGCTGCATTAGCTGATGCTTTCCAATGTGAAGTGAATGAATTGCCAGTAAGTATTGTGCTATCATGGTTTGAACAAAAAGCGGTTGCCATTTTACTCGGGCTATTTAGTCTTGGAATTCAAGATATTCGCATCGGTCCAAAGGCTCCTGAATTTATTTCACCTGGCGTGCTTGATGTATTACAAGAAACATTTGGTTTAAAACTAATTACAAATGCAGCAGAAGACATAGGTATGATGTTATCGTAACAAAAAAATGATCTGTCTTATTAAATAAGAAGAGCTAGCCATATTTATTAACTTTGGTATAGTATAGTGCCCCAAAACAAAAATGTAGAATTTTTATTTTGGGGTAGTTTCTTTTCTTAGTGGGATAGGTATGGGGAAATTAAAAAAAAGAAAACAGGCTGTA
>NZ_JAKUEU010000115.1:0-12175 GCF_022663075.1 Bacillus cereus group sp. BfR-BA-01441 | reverse complement strand
CTTTTCTAATTCTGATTTTTCTTCTTTTGAAACAAACGAATCAAGTTCTCCGTTTCGCCATGACCGAACTTGATCATAAGACCATTTTTGGTCCTGTATTTTTTCTTTTATGGCTTTTAATTCTTCTATATTATCCTTCGAGTATCTGCGATGCCCTCCCTGACTTCGCTCCGTTTGTATGTTAAATTCGTTTGACCATACCTTTAACAAATCAGGTTTGATCCCTAAAAGATCAGCAACAATTTTCGGTGTATGCATTTCCGATTTTAGTTCCAATTTTTATTCCTCCCCAAAAAACGGAATACGTTTTTTACTTAAAAAACACGATTAAATCAACATTCCAATCAAAATCGGAATGTACTAGCAACCGATATGAAAACCGATTTTAAAAACGATTTAATTTCCGAAATACATTCCGATTTTAACACCGATATGTATTACTTCTCGATAATAACATCAAAATCTTTTTTATTTAATATAAGATTTTATTCAAAAAAAGAATAGCGAGGATCCTACCGATCCCCACTATATCAACCATCTATAAAATCCCGTATACGAGATAACCAGACAAAAAAAGAAGAATCCTTGTAGGTACAAGGATTCTATCGAATTATTTGCTACCGATAATGAGACGTTATGTTAACCTCCTATGTATAAGATATACAAAGGAAAATCTAAGTAAAGCATCGAAGAAAATCACGAAAAGAGGGATACCAATGGAAAAATATTTTGAGGAAGCACATCGTTTTTGTTCTCGTAATAGAAAACTTTTAGAAAAGGATATTATATGTGGTTGTTTCCACTGCTTAAAAGTATTTAATCCTAAAGAAATAACAGATTGGTGGGAAAAGGAAGAAGATACAGCAGAATGTCCTCATTGTGGAATTGATTCGGTTATAGGAGAAAGTTCTGGGTTTCCCATCACAAAAAAATTTCTAGTAGAGATGAATAAGAGATATTTTTAAAGATTTATTGACTACCGACTTCGAAAATTATGTAAATAAGCTATCCATATGGATAGCTTATTGTATGTTTTTGCTTAGCATGTTTTTTTCCGAAATGCTGGTGGTACCCCTATAAGTACACTTGCAAGTATATTTATAGATGTACTTATAAGTGAATTATTTGTATTCCTGTCTATATAATTTAAACGAATAAATAGCTCCAATGAAGAATACAAAAGCTTCAAATAATATAAAGATTTGACGGAAATTCTCAATATCCTTACCAACTAGAGAAATAAATATAGCATTCATTAGAATTTGAGTAGTAAACATACGAGAAGTAATTTTTAAATAAATAGGATTTGTTCTTTCATATGGTTTACCAATTTTTTTGTAAATAATAATAAGTGCAATTACTGAACCCAAAAATAGAAGTGCTGTAAGTCCTACAACGATATTAAAATTGGCTGTACTTTCTAACATCCATTTATTTAATAGATCAATCATTATTATCTTCCTTTCCTACATAAGAGAATATTTCGTTCTTCTTTTTCACTATAATAAAAAAAGAAAAAGGAAAACATCGAACTTTCTTACAAACATTTGTGTATTCTTACAGTTTTGTCATTTTATAAATTTATTCATCATCTTGCTTTTCCCTATTTTCTTTGGAAAACATAGTGAATTACGAGAAAGAACGCTACAAGATCAACTTTCGAGAACAATAATTATGTAAACACAAAAGTCCTCCAGTTAAACAAACCGGAGGACTTTTAATAGTTTTCTAAGTTATCTTCCAAATACACTCAATCCTAAATAAATCAAACTATAACTAATTAAAGCACTTGCAAGCATCAAACCTATTTTTAATAATTTGTCTTTTATATTCGGCTTTACTTCACTTACAGGTTTTCCCTCTATAAAATCAACTATTTGACGATAAGTTTTTAAATTATGCTCTTTTTTTATGTTTTCAACTTTCAGTGATGAAAACATAAGCAAAATCGTAAGTACAAAAGGTATTATAAGACCATAATAACCAAAAAAGTAAAATACAGGTGCAATAGAAATAGGAAGTATAATCATTGATGCTAACATGATGTAACTCGACTTAAAGAAAGTTGATTTTTGAAGTTCTTCTTTCATGATCTTTACATCTCCTTTAACTAAATCATCAAGGGAGACATTAAAAAGAATACTCATCATTAGTAAATTATGAATATCTGGATAGTTCCTTTCATTTTCCCAGTTAGAAATAGATTGTCTGGAAACATGAATTTTTTCTGCTAACTTCTCTTGGGACATATTATCCCGTTTACGAAAATATTGTATTTGTCTACCAATGTTCATCTATACATCTCCCTTAAGTTTGAGATTAATTTAAAGGCTAACTAAAGACTACCAAATTTCTTTATAATAACGTGATTCTAAGGTGTAAAAATCTTTTATCATGCTATTCCCACCTGGTTTTTGCCCTTTTCTGGGGTCCCGTCCTACACTTTTTATTCCACGGTTCACTTGACCACGAGCCTCTACACCCTCAAACTCCCAAAGACAACCCCAGCGGGCAAAAACCGCCCTTCTGGGGCCACCTCTGGTGAGTTTGCATGAGGGTGCCCCTCATGGTCAAGTGACTTTCGCGGCATAAACGTTACGGACTCAGTGATCAACCCTTCTCTAGTTATTCCCCCATGTACTCCTATTACAAAATCTCTCGTATCTAAATTAATATATTGTATAATATAGTTAAATAAGATTCTATGTGGTATCAAATAGAATCAAGTACATATTCTCCCCTTAGGGGAGCCCGATTTGTCCGCCATAACGGCGTTAAATCGGGAAGATCAAGAGCATTTCACAGATCGTCCCGCCGTCTTAAATCCGGCGAAACTCAAGCAGGGCAAAATACGCCTGCCTTGGCATGATAAAAGCTGACGCTTTTCCATGCCAAGGCCAGACTCATTCATTTTTGATTCTCGCTACGCTCGAACCAAAAACAAGCTCGGCAAGCCGAGTGAATGGTCTTCAGGCGTATTTTGCCCTGCGGGACTTCCTGGCCAGAACGCTTCGCATCTGTCCAGATTCTTTTTCTAGATCAGCTTCCGCTTCTTAGAAAAAGACAAATAAAATTGCCTTCCGGCATTTTTATTTGTTAGATCAAAATGTCATGCTTCGCATCACATTTTGTATTCTCCAATCTATAGCTTTCGCTATTAGATTGGTTCATTCAAATTCAGCTTCCGCTTTTTTGAATGAAATTAAAATAAACATTTGTTTAATAATGTTTATTTAAAAACGAATCATGTGTAAATGTAGACATGTGGACATTTACGCACAATTCATAACAAAGATACATAGCTTCGCTATGTCTTCCCAAATAATTTAATGCATAAATATAGCAAAGACAGGAGGCATCCCTATGGCCGCGCCACGAAAACATATAAGAATTCTAAAAACAAAAGAGATCGAAGGCATGGATATGCTTTGGAAAACTGGAACAGCTACCAGAGAACAAATGGAAAGAGAATATAACATCAAAGGAGATCGCCTAAAAAAACTTTGTCATAGCGGATATTTAGAAGAACACACAGGAAAAATTGTTTTAGGAGAAAAGGGAATAGAAAAATTTAAGAAAGAGGGAAAAGAATATCAATATAAAACCGGTATAAATAACTCTAAACACGATATTCGTCTCTCTGAAAAATACATCTCTTTACCGAAAGAAATAAGAGAAACATGGAAAACAGAAAAACAATTGCATTCAGAGGCCCAGAAAGACCCCAGATACGATGATTTTAAAAAAAGAATAGTAGAGTCCCATCCGCAAGGGAAATTCCAACCAACGCCCGATGGAGCCGTCTATAGTGAAACGCATAACGGTTACATTGCCATAGAAGTGACAACACGTAACTATAAGGAGATTGATATTCAACAAAAACAAGAATTTGCGAAGACATTTTTATCCGGATATGAACAACTATAGGAGGAGAAAACATGGCAATACAACCAACATTTATCGTTCCACCTACTTTTTATACAGTACATGAAATTATGAATAATACGAATGCACCCTACATCTTAAACTTACATGACATTCAGGAAGATCCACATAAGAAAAAATTAAGTGATGAATTACATTTATTCATCATGAAACATTATCATAATCTATTTACATTTATGCTTCATCATCAGCCCTACATGTTAAAATCACAATTCTTAGACCTGTTTGGCTATCAAAAAGGAAAAAAGAATAAGTCTAGAACACTTGGTTACGCCAAATTAAAAGAGTTAGAAGATAAACTGTTAATTGGTTCTAAATCCTTTTATGGTGCGGAATATATTTATTTATCTTATCGAGCTTACTATTATTTTGGCCAAGAAAAAAAGGTGCTACCAATTGCACCTGGAGAAAATGTACTCTTCCGCCATTTTACTCGTATGGAAGACTATCTAGAATTAAATATACAATATACAGACCCAACATTATTAATCGCATTACTTTGCTCTCACGAGCATTATTATCTGTTACATACAGAACCCTTTTTCCCAATTCAACCAATACAAGAAAAAGATACACGTTACTTTGGAGAATACTTCCCAAACAACAAAATACCTAAAAATCTTGATATGGAATTTGTAACAGACTTTCTCATAAAGACAAAACAAAAAAATAGAGGATTATGGTTAATCAATGAAGAGACACCTGAAACTCAACTTCATGTACTCATTACATTTATCGATGAACTCTTTAAAATCCTTACTACACGTTGTTCTCTTAAATTACTTGTTAATGATCAAAAAGAATCTTTACAAATCGTAGCAAATATTATACCCATACCAGGAACATCTTATATCACAATGAATAACCTAATCTCTGATATCTATCATATTGAATTTTTATTAAAGATTTGTTTCCCAACAGTCATAACAAGTTTTACTTTTATTGTAATGAACCAAGATCATGAACGTGAATTAAACAATGTTATTAGTAGAATTACTAAAATTAGAGAAAATAAAAAGAATTTACAACCATGGCAATCTATGATTGATCCAAAAAAAATCAAAATCCGGAATACAAATCTATTTAGACGTTTAAATTTCAACGATACCTATGAATCTCAGCGAGAGAAACCACTTCCACAGTAACTACTTACTTATCGTAAGTAGTTTTTTGATCTTTCTCTTACTTTTGAGGTAGAGGCTGGCCGGGGTGTGGGGAGACCCCACGTATTACGTATCTAAAAATAGAGTAAGAACTAATTATAGAACGTTAGATCAAGCGGTTTGGCTCGTACAATGAATAGCTCAAGCCGATATGCTTAGATCCCACTTTTGAGTTTATCGGCTTGGCGATGAAAGCAAACGAGCCAAAAAAAGTTCCGCAAGGATGTTAGAAAAAAGAAAAGTCTTCGACTTTAGCCGAGGATTGACGAGGCGACTTTTTTCTAACAAAGGTGGAGATTTTTAAGCGGGTTTGCTTAAAAATACTACCTGTTCCTTGCGGAACTTTTAGCTATTTCTATATAGAGTAAGAAGGGACAAGCATACTAAAGTAGAAAATACCCAGTAACATCAAGGGTTTCAGGATTTTTCGTACTTACCAAAAACGGTAAGTAAACTTACCGTTTTTGGTAAGTACGAAATTAATAAAAAAAGTCTACTAATTAAAGTAGACTTAAAATAATTTAATAGGTAAATTTTTAAGTTGTTTTGGAACTTTTCTAAACATTGCTTTAAGTGTTGGATTAACTTCATCTCTATTCCCTGAAAACATGATATGAGGATTTATAAATAATGCATATGCTCTAACATTATTATCATCAATACCACTCTCTGAACGAGCTATAATCCCTTTATCAATTAACTTTCTAACTAATGGACTAACCTTAGTTTCATGTCTTCCAATTTTTTTAGCTAATTCTCGCTGAGTTAATGGAATTTGTTCTTTTGAATTAATATCACTAACTAAACAATTACTCAAAAAGCCTACACACATTGAAATATCTAATAAAAATACTTTTTCAGCATTTGTTAAATAATCAATTTCAAATAAGTATTGAATATTTTGTTGGATGATTTGAACAAACTTTGCTTTATTTTTTATTTTCCGTTCAGGAACTAATTTCATACCCCTTGAACTGGCTTTTGCTTGAAGCTCATTTGCTAAGTACATTTCTTCTTCTGATAAAATTTTTGAATTCTCGATATCTCTCAATCTAGCATTTTTTTCAGCTTGTTCTAAATTAACGAACTTTTTCATAAAATATTCTCCTTGATATTAATTACAATAATATTAATTTTATATTTGTTAAAGATAAAAAAATATTCTTATAATCATAAAATGTTAAAGATATTAGATATTCCTTACGGAATTTTTAACTTTATATAGAGAGTGAGATAGAGAAAATAAAAAAAGTCAGTAATATCAAGGGATTAAGATGCATAGAGTGTACCCAAAAAGGAACACCTGTGTACCCAAAAAGGAACACCTAAAAAATGGAAAAACACAATAAAAAAAAGAAAGCAATATAAAATTACTCTCTTTTAAAATATATTTTATTTAAAATAAATATATTGGTAGTTTATGTTTTTTACCATCTTCAGTTAAAAAATTTCTAAGTGCTTTTTTAAAAATTCTTTGAGTTGCCTTATCTACTCCATCTTTTGGAGAACAACACATAATATTAGGATTAACAAACCAAGTACGACTTGTACAAATGCGACCATCTTCTGTTGTTGTACCAGTTTCCGCAACAGCTAATAATCCCTTTTTCATTAAACCATTCATTAATTGAGAAACCTTTCCTCTTGTTCTATTCAATTTCTTAGCTAAATAAGTAGGCGTTGCACTATCAGAATCAAATTCATTCTCTTTATTAGCCCTTTCAACTAAAATATTCGTTTTGAACTCTACGTAAGGTATAAGATCCATTAAAAAAGCCTTTTCAGCTGTTGTTAAATATTCAATTTCACTTAGATAATTATAATTATCCATAATAATCTGCACAAACTTCACCCTATCAGTAGGTTTCTTTTTCTTTCCAATAAAGTAATTATCTCCAGTTGTATTATGTAATATTTGTAATAACACCTGCTGTTGATCAACAGATAATCCAATATTAGCCTGTTCTAAAAAGCTTTCAATCTGATTCTCTCTAGACATTGCTTTCTTTTCGGCCTCTTCAAAATTAATAATTTTACTCATGTTCTCCCCCTACTCCCAAGAACAGGAAAAGCAAATACATTTAATTCACATTCACAAATGTAATAAATAATGATAAAATGTATATAGACAATATATTTCCTGACCAGGAACTTTTAAACTAGAGAAACCTTGTTGGCGCAAGGTTTCTCTTTTTTTATTTTAACACACTTTCGACAATAAATTTTAAACTTATTCAATATAACAAGACAGCATTAACCGAACTACCTTTTATAATTAATTACATTTTTACATAAAAATGTAATATTTCTATCTTTTTAAGGTTCTTTCGTTTCTTCCCTAATGTAAACTTTTGAATATTAGTTTACATTCGAATCCCTTTAAATATTGACTTCTCATCAAATTCCCTGGTATCCTCAATTCACACGACAAAAGTATACATTCAAAACACTGTAAATAAAGAGGTCGAAAATTCATGGACAAAAAACCACATCTCATTGATGTCCAACCCATCCGTAGTAAAGAACAGATCGAAGATATGAAATGGGCTCTTAAACGTCATTGTTCCGAACGAGACTATATTCTCTTTCTTATTGGCATTCATACCGGACTACGCGTAAGTGATTTACTCCAATTAGAAACACAAACCATAGTAAAACTAAAACGGAAAAAGAGAAAAGAATTTAAGATCAAAGAAGGCAAAACCAAGAAAGAACGCATGATTAATCTTACTTCTATCTTTGATGAAGTCTATTCGTATGCTCAAACTCTAGATAATACCTGGTTATTTCCTTCCCGAAAAGGAGACAAACCCATTAGTAAGATCCAGGCTTATCGACAATTGCAAAAAGCCGGAGATTTTGCTGGTATAGAGTCCATTGGGACTCACACCATGCGTAAAACCTTCGGCTATTGGTTCTATAAACAAACAAAAGATGTAGCCATGTTACAAGAAATCCTAAATCACAGTACACCACAAATCACTTTAAAATATATTTGCATCAATAAAGAAGAAAAAGATAACATACTTGATACATTTTATATTTAAACTATCAATTTTAGTAAAAAATAAAGGGGTCAATCTTTTAAATAAAAAAGATTGACCCCTTTTAAATATTAATTAGAAATAAAATCGAATTTCTTTAATATAAATTTCCAAATTCGTTCTTCTCCGATTATTACAGAAGCCCTACCTACCATTCCTGTATGCAACTCATGTGAATCCTGTATATCGATTGTTGCTTCTAATTCATAAACATACCCTTTAGAATCCTTATCAAAAATAGGATGCGCTGATAAATAAGTTACTATTCCTGTTTGTTTATCAGATTTCTTTAGTTTAAACGAATATTGTACTTTATCCCCTTTTTTAATGCCTTTTATATCTTGAGCTGGCAATAAAATCCTAATCTTTTTCTCAGTATCTTTAGGAATAATTGAAACTATCTCTTGACCAGAATCAACTAGATCCCCTTTTTGTATAGCAGAGGGGAATTGTACAACCCCATCCCTTTGTGCCCTTATACTTGTCATTTCATTTTGATTATGTAATACATCCAACTCTTGCTTTTTTATAAAGATTTCTTGCTCTAAAGGTTCAATTCGCTGATTAACTAAAACAATAGTACTTTCTTTATATTGATTTAAAGCATTTTTCTTTTCCTCTTGCTTCCCTTCTTTAGCAATATCAACCTTTTTTCCTTCATTTTGTAAAATCTCTTTTCTTAATTGAATTCGTTTTTCAATACCATTTCGTTGAGAATCTAAAGATTCTATCTTATCATTCAAAGATTGTTTATAATCATCTAACACAGTCTCTTTTTGTTTTTTAACGGAATTTATTTCTTTTTGTATATTTTCTTTATCTATAATTAAACCTTGTAATACTTCATCTTGCTCAACCATGACTTTATTGTTATCTATAACTTTTATCTCATTATCTTTTTCATTTTGTAAAGATTCATAAGTTTGTTCATATGATTTATATTCTTCTATAATTTTTTTATCTGTATCATCAACAAAGAATGGCTTATGAACTTGAATACTCTGTTTTAATTGTTCTAACATTCCTTTTTTCTTTTCTAAATGTTTAATAATTTGGTCCAATTGACTCTGTTTATCCATTAATTCCTGATTCTTTAATTGAATCAAAATATCCCCTTTTTTCACCTCATCACCTGATCTAACAGCAACAGTATCCACAATTCCCCCAATTTGCGTTCTGGATACGCTTATATCAGATTTACCTTGTATCATTGCAGTACCTTTACTCACAATATCTATTTTTCCTATATATGCCCAAATCATAAAAACTAATAAACTCATAAATAAAAAACATAACAATCCCATAATAAAACGAGGTGGCTTTCTTTCTAACAGTTCTACACTATCCGTTAATTGATCAAAAGAATAAATCTTATTCATATTGACCACCTCTCATTACATAAGATTTTTCTTCTATATCTCCTACAAGAATCGTTTGATTCTTCCAAAGACGATAATATTCATTTTTCATAAATAATAATTCTTCGTGAGAACCTTGTTCTATAATAGTTCCATTTTTCATTACAAAAATTTTATTTGCATGCTGAATGGTACTTAATCTATGCGCAATCATAATTACTGTTATTCCTAGTAAACCTAATTCTTTTAGCATATCTGTAATTAATTTTTCTGTTGTAGAATCTAAATTACTAGTCGCTTCATCTAAAATTAAAATATCTGGTTTCTTTAACAATGCCCTTACGATAGCTAATCTTTGTCTTTGTCCTCCAGATAAATTTGAAGCATTTTCTTCTAAAATCGTCTCATAACGTAATGGTAATTCACTAATAAAATCATGAGCACAAACTTGCTTACATACTTGAATAACTTCTTCTAATGAAACTAAACGATTCAATCCAAATATCAAGTTTTCATAAATAGATCCACTAAAGAAAAAGGATTCTTGTGAAACATATGCAATACGATCCCTCAATGCTACTCTATTTATCTCTTTAATTTGATAATCATCATAATATATATCACCTTGATTAAGATCATAATAATTCATTAACAATTTGGAAATAGTAGTTTTTCCAGAACCACTTTCCCCAACAAACCCAACTTGACTACCTGGATCAATAGAAAAACTTATATTATTTAATACATTCTTACGTGTCCCATAACGAAATGTAGCATCCACACATTCAATGCTTCCAGATAACTTTTTAGGAGAAACTTTATTATATTCTTTTTCATTTTGTTCTAAATCTAAATCAAAGATTTCATTTAAACGTTCTCCCGCAATTAATGCAGATTGCATTGTAGGCTGAATTCCTATTAAATTTTCAATTGGATTCAAAAAATAAACCAAAAGCGCATTATAAGAAATTAATTCCCCAATTGTCATATTTCCTTTTAACACTTCCATTGCACCAACCCATAAAATAATTGTCCCACCAATTAATTCAAGCCCCATCTTAATAGAACTTTGTAAATTAGCTAACATTCCACTTTTAAAAACATATCTCAAAAGATTAACAAAACGACTTTCTGTTTGAAAAAAGACCTCTTTTTCAGCATTATATGATTTTACAGTTGCAATACCATTTAAAGATTCCACCAAATAAGATGTTAATTTAGCATTACTCTCCATCTCTTTACGATTAATCTTTTGATAAGGTTTATGAAACCCCCAAATAATACCTATATAAAAAGGAATTAATAACAATGTAACCCCAAATAAAATCGAACTATGCACATATAACAATACCGCTCCTAACATTACCATAACTGTATCAATCATTAATGTAACAGTTATCGTTGATAATGCATCTCGTATTTTGCCAGCATCCATAAACCGCGAAATAATCTCTCCAACTTTTCTTGTTTCAAAAAAATGCAGCGGCAATCCAACTACATGACGATAGTATCCAAGCATTAACTGAATATCTATACGTCTACTCAAATATAAAATCAAATGCGTTCTAAAATAAGAGAGCAAAATTTTAAAAATATACAAAACGATAATTCCGATAGACACAATATGAAGTGTCTGTATTAATTGATTTACAACTATATCATCAATTAACAATTTAAAATAAAATGCCCCAGCAAAACCAAACACATTAAAAAATATGGAAGCAATAAAAATTGGAAATAACAAATTAGTCTGCAGCTTCAATAAAGACAAAAAACGAGAAAAGCCCCCTTTAGATACTTCTGCCTTCTCAAAATTTTGTTTTGGACTCATCAAAATTAAAATCCCTGTCCAAACTTTTAAAAAGTCTTCCAATTTATATTTAACAGACCCACTATCAGGATCTGCAACATATACTCTATTATTCTTCACTTTATGAATTACTACATAATGTAGTAATTCACCATCTACTAATATATGAGCAATTGCAGGCAAAGGAATTTCATTTAAAAATGTAGGATCTGTTGATTTTACTCCTTTCACTTCAAAACCAAGTCTTTCTCCGGCTTCCAATATTCCTTGTACATTTGTACCATCTAAATCCGTCCCTGCAATTTGACGAATTTTAGCAATTGAAATAGAAAGTCCATAATATCTTGATATCATTGCAAGACATGCTGGTCCACAATCTTGTAAATCATGCTGTTGAATACATTTAAACTTTTTGAACAAATTCAATCCTTCTTTCACTATTTTATATCCATCTATAATTCATTATATAAAATAAAATAAATTTAAAGTCGAAATTGTAAAAAATTATAAATATGCAAAATTGCATATTCAGAATTACATATTTTGTATTAGAATAAACTTATGAAATGAATATTTCTAAATATTAGAATATTAAAAGGAGGTTTACAGCATGAATTTAAATAACACAAAATTTGCTGAACTTAATGAAAAAGAACTTCAGACAAATGGTGGATTCAGAGTTTTCATCCCAGTTATTACTGCAGCAAATCAATGTTTAAAAGATAGTTATTGTCGTGGAAGATTAGGCAACGATATGGCTAACGCTGGAAGAATTGAAGCAGGTCATTACGGCGGCCGACCATAAAATCTAATTATTAAATTATGATTTTATCTTTATTAATACCAAGTTCAATA
>NZ_JAKUEU010000114.1:0-12474 GCF_022663075.1 Bacillus cereus group sp. BfR-BA-01441 | reverse complement strand
GAAAAGAACGACTTGCTAACAACCCAAAAGGGCTCGCAAATAGCTTGCGGGGCATGGGAACTGGGGCTCAGCCTTCATGGTGGGATGAGCTGAAAAACTTAAAAATACCTGTTCTTTTAATGAACGGAGAATATGATGAAAAGTTCTTCCGCATATTAAAAAACATCGAAAAATGCGTGTCTGATGCGAAATTTGTCAAAATTCATGGTGCTGGCCATGCAATTCATGTGGAACAACCGGAAAAGTTTGATACAATAGTAAAGGGATTTCTAAAAACTATGCAGTGATACTTTTTTCAGCAAGAAGGAAGCCACGCTTATAGGTGAAATCAGAAATATACAAGGAGGTAGTTGTAATGGCTATTGAATGGGTAAAAGAAGGCAATTACGAAGATATTATTTATTCAACATACAATGGTATCGCAAAAATTTCGATTAACCGTCCTGAAGTACATAACGCATTCCGTCCAAAAACGGTAATGGAGTTAATCGACGCTTTTGCACAAGCTCGTGATGATGCAAATGTTGGCGTTATCATTTTAACAGGTGAAGGTGGACGTGCATTCTGTTCTGGCGGCGACCAAAAAGTTCGCGGTCATGGCGGATATGTAGGTGACGACCAAATCCCACGTCTAAACGTATTAGACTTACAACGTCTAATTCGCGCAATTCCTAAACCAGTTATCGCAATGGTAGCAGGTTATGCAATCGGTGGTGGACACGTACTTCATATCGTATGTGACTTAACAATCGCTGCAGACAACGCTGTATTCGGACAAACAGGTCCTAAAGTAGGAAGCTTTGACGGTGGATACGGAGCTGGTTACTTAGCTCGTATGGTAGGCCACAAGAAAGCTCGCGAAATTTGGTACCTATGCCGTCAATACAACGCTCAAGAAGCACTTGATATGGGCTTAGTAAACACTGTAGTACCATTAGAAGAGCTTGAAGCAGAAACAGTACAATGGGCACAAGAAATTTTAGCAAACAGCCCAATGGCACTTCGTTTCCTAAAAGCTGCATTCAACGCAGACACAGACGGTCTAGCTGGTATTCAACAACTAGCTGGAGATGCAACGTTATTGTACTACACAACTGACGAAGCAAAAGAAGGTCGCGACGCATTCAAAGAAAAACGCAGTCCGGACTTCGGTCAATTCCCTCGTTTCCCGTGATCAAACCAAAAGCGGAAGCGGCTTGCTTAGGACAAGAGGGCGTTGGAACTCCTGACGTAGAGGCGCTTTTTGCCTCGTAGGAAGGCGTGAAACGACCGACTGTTCTAGCCGCTGTAGCTGGATGAAACCAAAAGCGAAAGCAGCTCGTTCAGAATGTGAGGGGGATGGAGCTTCTGACGTAGAGGCGCTTTTTGCCTCGTAGGAAGAAGTGAAGCCACCGAGCATTCTAGCTGCTGTAGCTGGATAAGACCAAACCGGAAACAAAACAACTAAGAGACTTGATATCATATCAAGTCTCTTTCTTTCATGAAAGGAGAATGAATGATGAAGACGATGCCAAATTGGTTAATGCAACGTGCATTTTTAACACCAGATCGCACTGCAATTGAAATAGAGGAAGAGAAAGTTACTTTTGTGCAGCTGCATGAAAAAGTAGTATCTGTTTGTGAACACCTCACGCATGTTGGAGTGGAGCGAGGGCAAAAGGTGGCTGTTCTGATGAAAAATGGTATGGAGATGATTACAGTTATTCACGCCCTATCTTATGTAGGTGCAGTAGCTGTGCTTTTAAATACGCGTCTTTCAAGAGAAGAGCTACTTTGGCAAATGGATGATGCTGAAGTTGTTTGTTTAGTAACGGATCAAGATTTTGATGCTAAAGATGTTCCTGTTTATTCATTCGCCGAAGTGATGAATGGACCAAAAGAGGAAGCCTCTATACAAGAAGAGTTTTCTTTAGAAGAAGCGATGACAATTATTTATACGTCTGGGACGACAGGCAAACCGAAAGGCGTTATTTTAACGTACGGCAATCATTGGGCAAGCGCAGTCGGTTCGTCGTTTAATTTAGGACTTCGTGATGATGATTGTTGGTTAGCCTGCATGCCGATGTTCCATGTTGGCGGGCTATCTCTTTTAATGAAAAACATTATGTACGGCATGCGTATTTTACTTGTTCCGAAATATGATGCTGATTTTATTCATAAAGCACTTCAAACGAGAGGAGTAACAATTATTTCTGTCGTTTCTAAAATGTTAACTGATTTATTAGAGCGACTTGGGGCAGAGACATATCCATCTTCTTTACGATGCATGTTACTTGGCGGAGGACCAGCGCCAAAACCACTATTAGAAGCATGTGTAGAAAAAGGAATTCCTGTATATCAAACGTACGGTATGACAGAAACATCTTCGCAAATTTGTACGTTATCCGCAGATTACATGTTAACGAAAGTAGGATCAGCTGGAAAACCACTATTTCAGTGCCAACTTCGTATTGAAAAAGATGGCGTAGTAGTACCGCCGTTAGTAGAAGGCGAGATCGTAGTAAAAGGACCGAACGTAACAGGCGGTTACTTTAACCGTGAAGATGCGACGCGAGAGACTATTCAAAACGGATGGCTTCATACTGGCGACCTCGGTTATTTAGACGAAGAAGGGTTTTTATACGTATTAGATCGCCGCAGTGATTTAATTATTTCTGGCGGAGAGAATATATACCCAGCTCAAATTGAAGAAGTGTTACTCTCCCATCCGGCAGTAGCGGAAGCTGGCGTTGTCGGCATGGCTGACGATAAATGGGGACAAGTACCAGCTGCTTTTGTTGTGAAAAGCGGGGCGGTAACAGAAGAAGAAATTCTTCACTTTTGCGAGGAGAAATTAGCGAAATATAAAGTGCCGAAGAAAGCATGTTTCTTAGAGGAATTACCACGTAACGCTTCGAAAAAATTGTTAAGACGAGAGCTAAGACAATTAGTGGAGGAGATGTAGGTGGAAATAAAAAAAGCGACACTGTATATAACGGAAATGCCACTCGTAATCCCGTTTGCTGCAAGCTACGGGACCTACGAAAAGCGTGAGAGTATCGTCATTGAATTAGAAGATGAAGAAGGGTACATTGGATTTGGCGAAGTCGTTGCGTTTTCTGAACCGTGGTATACGGAAGAAACGGTGAAGACAGCGCTGCATGTACTTCAGGATTTTTTATTACCTGATTTATTAAAAGCTGAAATTTCTCACCCGAATGAGGTACCGAGCTTGTTCCAGCATATAAAAAGAAACCGAATGGCAAAGGCCGGAATTGAAGGGGCTGTTTGGGATTTATATGCGAAGCGTCAAAAGAAATCGTTAGCGACATTACTTGGCGGAACTAGTCACGAAATTGAAGTCGGCGTTGTAATTGGGATCAATACGATTCCGGTTATGTTAAAACAAATTGAGAAGTACGCAGAAGAAGGATACGAGCGTTTTAAAGTGAAAATAAAGCCAGAGCATGATTATGAGTTATTGAAAGAAATTCGTAAAGAGTTTCCGCATATCCCGTTAATGGCTGATGCAAATTCAGCATATACATTAGGGGATACGGAGAGGCTGAAACGACTAGATGAATTCCAATTAATGATGATTGAACAACCGTTAGCGGATTACGATTTTCTTGATCACGCGGAATTGCAAAAGAAAATTGAAACGCCGATTTGTTTAGATGAAAGTATTCATAGTTTAGAAGATGCACGCGTTGCGATTACGCTTGGCAGCTGCCAAATTGTGAACATTAAACCAGGGCGAGTGGGCGGATTAACAGAATCGGTTCAGATCCATAATTATTGTATGGAGCATAACGTACCCGTTTGGTGCGGTGGTATGGTAGAAATGGGGATTTCACGAGCGCAAAATGTTGCGCTTGCGTCATTGCCTAACTTTACGATTCCAGGAGATATATCTGCTTCTAGTAGACATTGGGAGCAGGATATTATTTCGCCGGAAGTGACGCTTGAGGGCGGGAAAGTGATGGTGCCGCAAAGCGTTGATGCTGAGTATGAAGTAGATCGCGGAAGATTGGCGGAAATTACGAAGCAGAGGATTGTGTTTGAGCGGTAAATGGAAGTTTCATTAGGATGCCCGCAAATAGCGAGAGGATTTTGTCGTTCATTGTCGGTAAGTCGATATTCCTTGTTGAAGTGCTGATGAAACTTTATTCACTAACATAAAATCAAGAAAATGATATTCTTATGGGGCATAGCCACATCGCTATCAAGCTAAGGTTTTTAAGTACCCTCTAAACGAAAAGTTTATTTCTCTATAGTTAGTAATTTTGGGAAATCAGTTCATTTTTTGTTTTTGAGATGTTTACTTTTCTTAAGTTGATAGGCATGGGATCATCACATTAAAAAAGATAAATGTACGTTAAGGCATATTTTTGAAACATGTTAATTAGCTCACAGTTCACTATGCATCTTGTTTTGTTAAATATATTAAACCACCTCTCGATATTCGAGAGGTGGTTCATGTTTATTTATTCACAATTCTATTATATGAATTAATGGTTAAAATGTAGTAAACAAGGTAGATTACACCATACGTTGTCATAGCATAAATAAATGAAATGACATCTTGCTGTATGTCCGTACTATATTGTAAGGATACTGACATTGTTAACATGGCTGCATTTAGTATCCCAATAATTAGCGGAAAGAGAAATATAAATAATGTTTGTTTTGCTATGGTAGTCCGTACTTCTTTTTTATTTACACCAATTTTTCGTAAAATCTCATAACGATTTTTATCTGAATGTGCTTCTGTTAGCTGTTTGAAGTATATAACACTTCCTGTTGCAACTAGTAAAACTAATGCTAAAGAGCTAACTACAAAGATTTTCATCCCCGTAAGTGCCTTTATTTTTTTATACTCTTTATAGAACGTACGCATATGAGTATCGTTCCCTGCTAGCGTAATTACTATTTCAGATGTTTCCTTTGTTGTTTTTTCATTCGCTACTTTATAAGCTTTATATGTGATTGGACTGATTTGTTTTGCTACACTGTCAAACTTTGCATTATCAATTACAATGTATAAGAGCTCAGAACCAGAGGTTAGTCGTATCGCTTTTTTTTCTAACTTGTTGAGCTTAAAAGTATAATTTCCCGCAGGTAACTGAATATTGACTTTATGATCAATAAAATCAGTGGCTGGTTGATTAATGTATTGTTGGAATGCAATAGCATGCTCACCAGAAAGATTTGGTATATCTCCTAATTTTAGAATTTTGTTCATTTTATGAAATCCACTTTCTGAAATCAAATTAACAGATAGATCATTTTTATTTTGGAATGGTGCTGAAGTATTCCCTTTTACTTGAATAACCGGAATATCTAGTTGCGCTGTAATCGGATGATCTTTGTCTTTTGAAATAACCCGTTTGATTTGATTGTCAGATGTTTCATCTTTTGAAAGATGAATATAGCTAAAAGGAGCTGTTTCATGAGCATCTTTCTCAGTGATAGAATATTCCGAGAAACTCGCTTGAAGATATGGCAGTGCTACAGAAATTAGTAATGCGATAATTGTAAGCATAAGGGCATTTCCTTTTATACGATACAACAAGTGAGATGTTCCAATGATGTTAATCCCTTTATAGTAGTTCGGTTTATTTTTTTGTGCACGCTTTAGTAAATACACAGTTAAAGAACGAAATAATAAATATGTTCCAATAGTGACAAGGGGCATAGCAAGCATTGTTGCCCCGTGAAACATAAACCAATAACTACTTACGAGTAAAATAATCGAAACTACGGCAGAGACGATAGATGCTTTTGGTACTTTCTCCCCTCTTTTCTCTGCTTGGAATAATTCAATTAATTTAAAGCGATAAATTAAAAGATATGATTGAAGGGATGTAAAAATTGTAATGGCTGTAAATGTAATAGTGGTATTCATAATTGCTTCTATAGGAATACTAAAATTCACATCGACTGGAGCACCTACGAGTTTAAGGAGTAACATGATAAACAATCTGGATAATATTATTCCTAATACGAGCCCGCATATTAAAGTGATAGCCCCGATAATTACATTTTCAAAAAATAGCATTCTTGAGATGGTTTTTTTTCTAACGCCAAGTAGGGAGTATAGACCTACTTCTTTTTTACGTTTTTTCGTGAAAAATGCATTAGAATATCCAATGAAAACTGCTACGAATCCTATTAAAACGAAAGAGGTTTGTGACATTGTACCTTCCATATTATTAACGGCGTTTTTAATTTCTGGTGTATACAATAATGAGTTGAAAGTATAGCAAATCACGACACTAATCACCATAGAGAAAATGTAGAGAAGGTAGTTGTTTAAATTGCCTTTAATATTTTTTTTCGCTAAACTAAATAACGTCACTTGTACCACCTCCAAGAATGGACAAAACATCTAATATCTTTTTGAAAAAATCTTTTCCGGAAGAATTCCCCTTTACAAGTTCGGTAAACAGCGTACCATCTTTAATAAATAAAACGCGTTTACAATAGCTAGCTGCAAAAGCATCATGTGTTACCATGAGGATGGTTGCGTTATCTTCTTGGCTTAAATTTTGTAAGCTCTCCAATAAGTCTGCTGCCGATTTTGAATCGAGTGCACCAGTCGGCTCGTCAGCTAATATTAAGCTGGGTTTAGATACCATTGCACGTGAAGCAGCTGTACGCTGTTTCTGTCCCCCTGAGATTTGATACGGGTATTTGTCTAAAATAGAACGAATACCAAAACGCTCTGAAATCTCATTAACTCTGTTTTCTATTTCTCGTACATCCATTTTTGCCAGTGCAAGTGGCAATAAAATATTATCTTTTACTGTTAACGTATCTAATAAATTATAATCTTGAAAAATGAAACCGAGTTTATCCCGCCTGAATGCAGATAATTGTTCTTCTTTCATATTTAGTATGCTCGTCCCATCAATCAAAATCTCACCGGACGTCGGTTGATCTATGGTCGCCAAAATATTTAAAAGTGTGGACTTTCCGGCACCTGAAGGTCCCATAATTCCAACAAACTCACCTTCGCGAACAGTTAAATCAATATCATGTAATGCAGTAAATGTATTTCCTTTTGTTCCATACATTTTTTTGATTTGTTTTGCGTCTACTATTGATTTCATATATATAATTCCTCCATTAAAGACGTTATTTTTTCTTACAGGATTTATTCTATATGATGTAACCCTTCAATAACCTTACAGTTTTTTAGGTTAACCTTACAGTTTTGTCACCTTACAATAAATATTCCTTTTTTTCTTTATTTTTTCCACTATAATGTGAAATAGAAGATTATGCCATCGTAATTTAATGCAGCAGTATGGGAAGTAAATATACAACGTAAATTATCTTTAATATAAGATTTTGGAGGAATAACCGTGAAAATTATGATTGTAGAAGACGAAAAAACGATTAGAGATATGTTGGGAGAGACAATAGAAAAATGGGGATTTACTACAGTAAAGGTAGAAGATTTTGACCAAGTATTATCAATATTTTTAAACAATAGTCCTCATCTTGTACTAATGGATATTAATTTACCATCATTTGATGGATTTTACTGGTGTAATAAAATGAGAGAAACTTCAAAAGCGCCGATTATTTTTCTTTCATCTCGTAATACACCAATGGATATGGTAATGGCGATGAATATGGGTGGAGATGATTTTATTAATAAACCGTTTCATACTGATGTTTTAATGGCAAAGATTAATGCGCTCTTGCGCAGAACGTATACGTATATAGAAGACATAGAGTTAAATGTTATTGAGCATGATGGGGTTGTGCTCAACCTTAAAACCTACAATGTTTCTTATGTGAATGAAGCCATTACGCTAACTAAAAATGAATTTATTATTTTAAAACTTCTCATGCAAAATAAAGGAACAGTTGTAAGCCGAACAAAGATAATGCGCAGTCTTTGGGCTGATGAAAGATTCGTGGACGAAAACACCTTAACCGTTAATATTACACGGATACGCAAGAAAATTACTGACCTCGGTAAGGAAGGATTCATTACTACTAAGAAAGGGTATGGTTATATCATTTTATGAGTTTTTTTCAATATATAAAAGATAAACGATTCTTTTTCATACTGTACTTTATATTAATGTTGTTTGTTTCATTAATTATGGTTGTAAATGATAGTCAGAATCTCGTGATTAAAAATCTGTTCTATACTCACATTATTTGTTTCCTTTCCGTAAGTCTGTATATTACTGTTGGATATTATTATCGGAGATCTTTTTACCTGGAGTTAAATAATCTAATAGAGAATCAAAAGGAAGATTTTCCTATAGAATTGATTGAGCCACAAAATTATGAACAAGCTTTATATGTCAAAATGATAAAAATAGTACGGGACAATCATTCTAAGCAACTTCAAAAGTTGATTCACGAGAAAGTAGATCACCAAGATTTTATTATGTCCTGGGTTCACGAGGTAAAGCTTCCAATTGCCGCAAGTAATTTACTCATTGAGAACAGTACGGGAAAAACAGTAGATTTTCTCGTAGATAAGTTTGAAGATGAGCTGAACAAAATTGATAATTATGTGGAACAGGCTCTTTACTATTCACGGATTGACTCGTTTTCTAAAGACTATTTCATTACAGATGTACAGTTGAATCAAATCATTAAACAAAGTGTAAAAAAATATGCCAAAATCTTTATCACGAAACGAATTCACTTTCATATGGAGGAAGTGCAGAAATTCGTTCAAAGTGATAGCAAATGGCTTGCATTTATCATAGACCAAATCACTGCAAATGCTTTAAAGTATGTAAATGAAGGTGGAGAGATTTTTTTTCGTTTTGAGGAGGATCATGAAGAAAAACGATTGCTTATTCAAGATACAGGCATTGGGATAAAGCAAGAAGATATACATCGTGTGTTCGAAAGAGGATTCACAGGTTCTAATGGAAGAACACATACAAAATCTACTGGGATGGGGCTGTACCTTGTAAAACAAATGGTTTTGAAATTGGGACATGATATTTCTATTCAATCACAAGAAGGAAAATATACAAGGGTTACCATCCATTTCCCAAAAATAAGAAATTACTATCATTTCCTGTGAAGAGTAGACCAGGAATGCTTTTAGAATACTTTTAAAAAATATTAAAGTATGTCTATATGTATAAAGAGTTACCTAATATAGAAAGACACCCAAAAGTTATCAAAGGTTCTAATTCGCCTTTTCAATCTTCTACAGCAAAACGGGCGGAAATCTCATCGATATGAGAAGAAAACGGTCTTTGATATATTAGGTATCGTTTACAATTGTACCATGTCTGATAATCAAGCGGCTTAATTCAAAAAATGAAACCCTTTAGGGTTTATTTCGTATGCTAATCTTTAAATTTCCTTATATTTTTCATGTTGTAAACCTCCATTGTATTAATAATATTATTTTATATAGTATCACAAATATAATAGGTTAATAGTCATTATAATGTGAAGAAAGATACTTAATTGACGGAGAACTAAACAAAATAATGGATAACAAAACGATCGAACTTTTTATAAAAATTGCATAGTAATTTATGCTCTTAAGTTGATGGGGATTATTCTAGTAGGTAACCATTTCTTATTGTACAAATTGGATAGACTAGTTTACAATCGAGCGTATAAAAATGGAATGAAAAAGGGGGAGTAAAATGAAGCGCATTTCAATTTTAATAGCGGATGATGAGGCAGAAATTGCTGATTTAATTGAGATACATTTAGAAAAAGAAGGGTACCACGTCGTGAAAGCAGCTGATGGAGAAGAGGCAATTCATATTATTGAAACGCAGCCAATCGACTTGGTAATTTTAGATATTATGATGCCGAAAATGGATGGGTATGAGGTGACGCGTCAAATTCGCACGAAACATCATATGCCGATTATTTTTTTAAGCGCGAAAACTTCGGACTTTGATAAGGTGACAGGTCTTGTACTAGGCGCGGATGATTATATGACGAAGCCTTTCACACCGATTGAATTAGTTGCACGTGTAAATGCACAACTGCGTAGGTTTTTTACGTTAAATCAACCGAAAGTAGCGGAGAGTAAATCTGCTTTAGAACTAGGCGGAGTCGTAATTAATCCCGAGCGTAGGACGGTTGATGTATATGGTGAGCAAATTGAATTAACGCCGAAAGAGTTTGATATTTTATATTTATTAGCGAGTCATCCGAAGAAAGTGTACAATGTAGAAAATATTTTTCAGCACGTATGGGCAGACGATTATTATGAAGGTGGAAATACAGTAATGGTACATATTCGTACGTTGCGGAAGAAACTTGGAGAAGATAAAAGAAAGGATAAATTAATAAAAACAGTGTGGGGAGTAGGTTATACTTTTAATGGCTAATATGATGAAAAGTTTTCGATTTAAAATGATTGCCTTATTTGCGTTAAGTATGGTACTTGCAGCAACTGTAACTTATATAATTTATAAAGGATTGCAGCTGTATTATAAAACGATGGTTCGCTACGAAGAGCCTTTAGCACAATTTAGGTCAATGGTAAGGGAATTTGGAGACATTAATTTCTTTTTAATTTTCTTTATTCCGTTATCTATTATCTTTTTCTTCTTTTTGACAAAACCGTATTTAAAATACTTTGATGAAATTTCTAATGGGATTCATCATCTTGCGAACGGTAACTTTACGAATAAAGTTCAAGTTTCATCAAATGATGAGTTTGGAAATATCGCGCGTGAAATAAATGTTGCAAGTGAAAAGTTAAAAGAAGCTGTTGAAAGAGGAGACTTTGCTGAAAGTAGTAAAGATCAGCTTGTTGTGAATTTAGCTCATGATTTAAGAACACCATTAACATCCGTGTTAGGATATTTAGATTTAATTCTTAAAGATGAAAATTTAACAAAAGAACAAATTAAACATTTCTCCACAATTGCATATACAAAATCGCAAAGACTGGAAAGTTTAATTGATGAGCTATTTGAAATTACACGTATGAATTATGGCATGCTAAAGCTGGATAAAAAGCCGATTGATATAAGTGAGTTGCTTATACAGTTAGAGGAGGAATTGTATCCGTTATTAGAAAAACATCATTTAGAAGCTAGATTGAATGTGGCTCCTCATTTACCGATGCACGGTGATGGAAAATTGTTAGCTAGAGTATTTGAAAACTTGTTAACAAATGCCGTTCGTTACGGCTATGATGGACAATTTGTTGATATGAATGGGTATGTTGATAATGGAGAAGTTGTCGTACAAATTATGAATTACGGAGATAGCATCCCGGAAGAAGATTTACCGTATCTTTTTGATATGTTCTATACAGGTGATAAAGCAAGAACTGAGAACCGTGGCGGGACAGGCCTTGGACTATTTATTGCGAAAAATATTGTCGAGCAACATAACGGTACGATTTCTGCTGAGAGCAATGTAGTTAGAACGATATTTGAAGTACGATTGCCAAAAGACGAGAATGTAACAATTTAATAAAAATTTAAACTTTACCCCACTTTTTATTTTAATAGTTTTTTCTATTCTATACGTAAGTTACGTTAAGGAGGAACTAGAAATGAAAAAGTGGGTATTTATTTCTTTTTTTATAGTATGCACAGTATGTGTAGGCGTTTATATATCACCGTTATTTCAAAAGGAAATCGACGTTAAAATTGTCGGGAAAGATGAGCTAGTAAAGGCGGCAAACACCGATGGGAAAGAGATTACGAAGAAACAAATTTATAAGGGTGATTTATTATTAGTTAACAGGGATTACCCAGTAAAAAAAGATAGTATTAGGTCTGATATTATAAATGTAAATCATAATACTGAATTAGTGAGAGGCTATGTAATATTTGATAGAAATCTTCGTTTATCAAAGGATGTTGTGAAAAAGTTTTTGAACGTTGTCGATGCGGCTGGAAAAGAAAGTGTTAACCATTTTTTGATTAGTAGTGGCTATAGAGATTTCCAAGAGCAAAAACAGCTATATGAAAAAATGGGATCTGATTATGCACTTCCAGCAGGATACAGTGAACATAACTTAGGATTATCACTGGACATTGGGTCTACTCAAAAGAAAATGGAGAAAGCGCCTGAAGGAAAATGGATTGAAGAGAACGTATGGAAGCATGGCTTTGTATTACGTTATCCGAAAAATAAAAGTAACATTACAGGCATTCAATATGAGCCATGGCATATACGTTATGTAGGCTTACCTCATAGCGCAATTATGCAAAAAAAGAATTTCACACTAGAGGAATATTTAGAGTTTTTAAAAGAGGAAAAAGAGATTTCAACTGAAGTCGAAGGTAAGAAATATACTGTTTCTTATTATAAAGTTTCTGAGAATATGAAAGTGAACGTTCCAGCAAACAAGCAGTATGAAATTTCCGGGAACAATATGGATGGGGTTATTGTGACGGTTCAGGAATAGAAAAAGAGGTTGTTCCGTTTGGAGCAACCTCTTCGTATATATAAGAAAGGGATTGACGTTTTTTGTCGGTAAATCGATATTCTTTGTCGAATCGTTAATATATT